>CAZIVG010000051.1:0-9857 GCA_964542595.1 uncultured Muribaculaceae bacterium
TTTCAGTATTATAATCAGGCGCTTTCTATCTTCCCTGAATATAAGTATAATTACCTGAACCTCGCGAATGTGAAGTTTTTGCAGGGCGACAACCTTGAGGCGATTAAGTATTTTAAAACCTTCTTGGGCTATTACCCTGACAATGTTGAGGCAAGGGAGAACCTCGCTTCGATTTACCTGAAATTAGACAAATATCAAGATGCCGCGGACGAATATGCTGCGCTTTATACAAAGAATCCGACCGGCTTCAATGAGTATCCGAATTACGGGCTTGCGCTTTTGCGCTCCGGCGATTACACAAACGCCGTTGAAATGTTTAAAAAGGCAGTCAGAATTGACCCGAATGACTATGCTTCGCACGGGAATATGGCTTTGGCTTATGTAAGGCTGGACAAGGACGACCTCGCGTTGATTGAGTTTCGTAATGCATTCCAGATTAAGCCTGACCTTGACGATTTGAAGTTTGATTATGCGAATTTGCTGGCGGACCTCGGCAAAACTCAAGATGCAATCAACATGTACAAGGAATATATCGCGTTTAAGCCGAAAAATCCAATGGCTTATTACAACCTTGGCTTGATTTATCAAAAAACAGGTCAATATGCCGATGCGATTGATTCTTATTCGAAAGCGCTCGCGATTGAGCCTGCGAATATGGATGTAAAGCGCGAATTGGCGAGAAGTTATCACTATAACAAACATTATTCCGAAGCGATAAAACTCTATGACGAGATTCTTGCGCAGGACAAAAACGACTATAATATCCTTTTCAACAAGGCGATTGCTTTGCATGCGATGGGCAGTTATGAGAGTGCAATTCTGATTTATAAGAACCTTTATTCACAGCGCAGCGAGCCAAAGGTTAAGGAATACCTTTCAAAAGCGTATTTGAATCAAGGCGACTACTTTATGAAGACAAATGCGCAAAAACGTGCAGTTGCCGCTTATGAGCAGGCTGCGGCGTTGAATGTCAATGATGCAGCGCCTTATCGCGCAATGGCGAAGGCTTACGACTCTTTAGGGGTGAAATCCAAAGCAATCGAGAAGTTTGAGCGCGCGATCGAGATTAATCCTGATGATGCTGCAACGGCTGTGGATTATGCAAAAACGCTTTCTAAATATGATCGCAATCAGGAAGCGCAAGACGTTTTCAGCAAGGTGCTTTCTCTCGATGAACAAAATGCTGAGGCTCATGTAGGGCTTGCGGATTCGTTTATGGCTGAAAAGCTTTATGAAAAGGCGATTGAAGAATATCAGAAAGCTTCTGCTCTAAATGAAAAAGACGAGGCGGTTTTGATAAAACTTGGTAACGCTTTTAAGGCAAAAGGCGAGACTCAAAAAGCACTCGAACAGTACGAAAAAGCTATTTTCCTAAACATCAGAAACACTGATGCAATGTTCAACTCGGGACTTTGCTATGCAGAGTTGAAAGACGTCGAAATGGCGAAAAAACAGTTTAATGAGGTTATCGCAATCGACCCGTCTTATGCCTATGCCTATTACGCTTTGGCGATGGCGTATGAGTCTGAAAAAGACTACCCCAAAGCGATTCAGCATTATGAAAAATTCATGACCCTGACTGTGGATAATGAAATGAAAACACAGGTTAAGACCCAGATTGACTATTTGAAAACCAAAAAATGAAGCGAATCGTCAAATTTTTAATGGTAATATTCTTGGTATTTTCTGCGTTTTTTACCAGCGCGTATCGATTTTACCTGAAAAAAAACAGACCGCTGTTGCTTTTCAACGCAAGACCGATTACGGCTGAAACGATTAACTACACTACGAGATATTTCAAAACCAACCAAAAAGTCTATTTCGCCTTGGTCAATCCGCTCGGATTTAAGGACGATCACATCCGTGTTCAGCTTGTGAAAAAAGAGGAGAAAACTCAGCACTGGGGTTACAAGGTTTATTGGGCGAAAGATTATCAGGTTGAAAAGGGTGAAAAGTCTTTTGTATCTTATATTGTGGTTCCCGAAAAGGGCTATTATTTTTTGCAGATTTTTGAGTTTCACGATTTTGATTGGCCGATTGCTCGAAACGATTTTTGGGTGAGTGAATGAATCCGATTTCGGCTTGGGTTAAGTTTTTTCTTTACAAATTGACCTCTTCTCGATACGAAATCAGGGGGAATTGTAATTCTTGCGGGGCATGCTGTCGAAACATAGTTTTTCTCACCGGAGAGGATTATGTCGTCAATGAGGCTCAATTTGAACAACTGAAAAAGTTTGACCGAAAATATTACCATTTTGAAATCGAAGAGAAAAGCATGCGAAAAGACAAAAACGGACAAAATATTCTCCTTTTTCGATGCAAGTCACTTGATAATAATAACAAATGTAAAGATTATTACTTTCGCTCAATTCACTGCCGTTTATACCCCAAAATTACTGAAAAGATACGACTGGGCGGCTTTGAGACGTTTGATACTTGCGGATATAAAATTGTAATTGATAAGAAATTTGAAGATTATTTAAAATAGTTAAGCAAAATTTATAAACGTCACAAAACGTTAAATCTCCGAGACGCTCTTTCTCATTGGTTTTGTGGTTGAGTCTATATACTTTATATCCGATGAAGTGATGTCAAAGCATGGGAAAATCTGCTACAATTGACTTCTGCCGAAAAATCAGAAAAGGGTTGTTGTCCTTGATTGTTAATAACACAAAAGTCTTGAATGCGCTGAAATTTGCAGGCGCAAAAATAAGTTCCCCTGAACAAAGAATGGTTTTGGGGGGCACAGCTTTGATGTCACAGCCTTTTGTTGACCTGAATAACAAGAATGTTGACGAAGAAACCCGAAAACTTTCTTGTTCCAGAACGTGCGCCAAAATTATTGCCGGAACGACAGTAGGGGTTGCCGTCAGATATTTGGCAATAGGGATTGTTAACAAATTTACAAATTATGAAGGTAAAGTGACTAAATTCAATTCTATGCTTCTGCCTCATTCCGTAAATTCAAAAATCGTAGGCAAAGATATTCTCCCAAAAATCAACCTTTACCGAAAGGGCCTGGGGACCTTTTTGGGCGTTTTTGCAGGACTGTTTACGAACTTTTTAATCGATGCGCCGTTGACAAAAAAAATGACAGGAAAATTTTATAATTTTATAAAAAACAGGGAAGGGGTGGAAAAAAGTGAATCTTCCCTCTATTAGAGATGCCAAGCCACGTGAAGTTAAGAAATGGTTTTTTGATAACCAATTGACCGGTTTGTGGAATCTTTATTCAAAAGACACCGGCAAAATGCTTGTTCATACAGGTGCATTGGGCTGGGTCTTGAGTTCTGCTGCTCAGATTTATGCGATTTCTTCAGACAAAACTATAGATAAAGAAAAGAAAAAATTCCTCCTTCCCCAAGAGGCAGCAGACATGGCGGTGAATGTCGGATTATATTATTCTGTTTGCACATTGATAAAAAGCGGGGCTGATCGACTTATCGATAAAGGGAAACTTGTCTCCGGTGAATTTGTGAAAAGGCTCATGGAACTTCCCGCACCTTATAAACCTGTGTCGGAAAAAAAGTGGAGTGACATTTTTCTGAAAAAAGAACTTAAAAATTTGTCTGAAACGTTTGAAAACGTTGAAAATATTGAACTTTCTAAGCTGTCTAAAAGATTTGATATAAAAAGCGTTGAGAACATTCTTAAAGATGCAGCTTCAGAATTTAGTACTTTCAAAAACGGCGTAGGCTGTGTTGCGGCCATTTTTGCGTCTGTTTTGGCGTGTAACGTTATCACTCCGTTTGCCAGAAATGCAGTCGCGTTGAGGGTTAAGGACCACATGGCGAAAAAAGATGCAATTAAGGATAATGTCAATCCTGCACCTCGAAAAACTCCTTATTCTCCGCAAAGGCTCTCGTTCTCAAACACTCCCCGTGCATCTTTTAACAGAGCCGTGCCGAGAGAGTACAAACCTTTTTACACTAATTGAATTTGAGGCTTTTTTTTAATACAATTAGCATAAAACGCGACACTTATGAGTGAGGAGATTTTATGTTTTTGTTCAGCGTGGCTTATAACACGGTTTTGATAACCCTTTCGGTAGTGCTTTTGCCTTTGATTCTCATTGTGCTGGGGGTTGTGCCTAAGTTTCGTGCAGGCTTTTGGACAAAACTCGGGTTTTACAAAATCAACCTCGATAGAACGAAAAAAACGATTTTTTTCCATGCTGTTTCTGTTGGTGAGGTCAATGCCATTGAGGTGCTTGTGAAAAAGACCCGAGAGGCTTTTCCCGATGCGAATTTGGTTTTGTCAACGACAACAAGAACCGGTCAGGAGATTGCTCACAAAAAGCTTTCCGGTAACGTTGACGCTATAACATATTTTCCGTTCGACTTCTTTTTTAGTGTAAACGCTTTTCTTGATGCAGTTTCGCCTGACAAAATCGTTATTGCCGAAACAGAAATCTGGCCTGACTTTGTTTATTTGGCAAAAAGAAGAAACATCCCCGTTTACATCGTGAACGGAAGGCTTTCACCCAATTCTTACAAGGGTTACAAGCAGTTTTCCTTTTTCTTCAAGCCTGTACTTTCTCTTTATGAAGGCATTTTTATGCAATCACAGGGTGATGCCGATCGGATTCTCGATGTTGGCGCTGAGCCTGAAAAAACAAGGGTTATGGGAAATTTAAAATTCGATATAAAACCTTTTTTGAATGAAGATGAAATTACTGCTTTGGCGAAAAGTCTGGAACTCAACGGCAACAGGATGATTGCGGCTGCAAGCACTCACAAAGGTGAAGACGAGATTGTGATTGCTGCGTTTTCGGAATTAAAAGTTACACATCCTGATTTGAAGATGCTTTTGGCGCCTCGTCACCCTGAAAGATACGATGCGGTTGAATCACTGTTGAAACAAAGCGGTTTTTCATGCGGCAGGCGAAGCAAAAACGACACGTTCGCAAACAACGACATTCTCATGCTCGACACAATGGGCGAGTTGATGAAAATGTTCTCGGTTTGTCATTTTGCATTTATCGGAGGCAGTTTTTCTTCGACCGGCGGGCACAATCCGCTTGAGGCAAACATCTGGGGTAAGCCGGTTTTGAGCGGAGACTGTGTTTTCAATTTCAAAGACATTTACAGCTTTTTGACCCAGTCCAAAGCCGCAAAGCTTTCTTCGAATCTTGAAGAATTGAAAGCAGACATGGCTACGCTCCTTGACAATGAGGGCCATTACATCCAAGCCTGTGTTGACACACAAAAGATTTTTGAAGAGAATCGCGGGGCGGTTGATTTTGTTGTGAGAGAATTGAGTAATTGCTAAATAGATTCCATTTTTCTCGCTCGATTCATTTCAAAGCAAAGCAAATAAAAACAGGACTTTTTTAAAATGTCCTGTTTTATATCTGTTTATTATCTAATTAATGTTAATTATTAGTCGTAAACGTAGCTGATTAAAGCAGCTTCTCTGGCTTTTTTAACGGCTTTAGCGAGCATTCTTTGGTGTGCTGCACAAGTTCCTGTGATTCTTCTTGGAAGGATTTTTCCTGCTTCAGTCAAATATCTTCTGATTTTTTGAGCGTCTTTGTAATCGATAAGCTCTACTTTGTCTGCACAGAAGTTGCAGCTTTTTCTTTTGTTTTTGTCGATTTGTGGTCTTGCCATTGTTTTTTCCTTTTCTTTTTAAGTTTTAGTTTTACGGCTTTTGCGCCCGAACTAACTTGGTTTTGTTAAAACGGAATTTCGTCTTCACCAATCAAGTCATCCGAGAAATCGGTTTGTCCGAACTGGACGAGCGAGTCGCCTGATTTTGATGAAGAAGCACCTGGCGCTCCGCCTGCAATTTGTTCGATTGCAAACGCATCAATCTCAACGATTTTCTTTTCAGAACCGTCTTCGCTCTTGACGGTGTTGTTTTGCAGTCTGCCTTCAACAATGACTTTTGCGCCTTTGTCGATGGTTTCTGCGACTGTCTCGGCAAGGTTGCCCTTCGCCACGACTCTAACCAATGATTCGTCAGTTTCGGAAATATTCAAAGCAAACGCTGAAATCGGCACGTTGTTAGACGTAAAACGCTTTTCGGGCGCTCGATAAACTGTTCCTGAAATGACTGCTTTTGCTAAACTCATTTTCCGCTCCTGACATTTTCCTGTTTCTTGACTATGCGTTTACTTTAGATTCGTCCAAAAACATAATTCTCAATACGTTTTCGTTCAATTTCAATTGTCTTTTGAATTCAACAACTTTTTCAGGTGCCAATTCGATTTTTTGAACAACGAAATGTCCGTCTCTGAAGTTTTGGATGTCATGAGCAAGCTTTTTTCTGCCCATTTTGTCTGTAGAAACGACGCTTCCGCCGAGGGCTTTGATGCCTTCTTCGATTTTTGCAGAAACTTTGTCTGCTTCGTCCGCATCCATATTCGGTTTAATGATTGTTAGTAATTCGTACTTTCTCAATTTTCTGCTCCTTGGTTAATATTTTAACGTGTAAGGCTAAAGTATCACAAACATAGCTTGAACACAATTGTGTTTGTAACATTTTTGTAATCTTCTTCATTTTTAGGCAATTTTGGTGGTTGAGGATGCTTTTTGGAATAACGAAGTCGAAATTTTCGGCAACCAAAATTCAATTTATTAACAATGGTAACTTTTGTGAAAATTTTCTCGTCATCCTCCTTGAATATCAATCACCTTAAAACGCAGTCGAAACCTGCTTTTTCGGCCTCGCAAGAAAATGTGTCAAGCCCGTTAAACTCGGAGTTAAAGTCGCCCTCTGCCGATACGCTAAAAGCCTATAACAATTTGGCTTTCAAAGGCGAACCTTATGTTTCTGAGGAATCCGTTTTCAAATTCCTTGATGAATCAGGATTCAAGTTTACTCAGCGATTCCCTGAAATCGCAGACTCTTTAAAGGACAAGGACGGAAAAATCTCTGAAAAAGCTTTTAAGGTTTTGAAAAACCTGCACGAAAAAAAATCAGGAATCTGGGAATCTGTAAGGGTTTTAAACGTTTCAAAAGAAGACGGGAAAATCAACTATGACGCACTTTCGTTTTTGAATGGAATCGTAAAAGCCCCAAAATCGTCCTATTCAATGACGCCTTACGGCAATATTTTGAACGGATTCAAGGATTCGTCAGGTACTTTCAACAAGAAGCTTCTCAATCTTGCAATCGCAAACGAGGAGGCGTTCTCGGAAGTTTTGCACTACGACGGGGGCAAGTCTTTACAGCTTTTTAAAAATGATGAAAACAAGTTTTCGAAAGATGCAATAGATTTTCTTGAAGAAAAACTTGAAAGCGCTACTGCGTTTCGCACCATTCTCGGGATGGTTAGAAAAGCAAAAGGCGAAAATGGTGAGTTTTCTCTTTCAATGGCGCGTTTTAATGATTCCTTGAGTGAAAATTTTGATGCTCCGAAACAATATCTTTTGAAAGAAATTTGTGCCGAAAAACCTGAAAAACAAGAGAAAATCTTCTCTTTGGCTCAAAAACTTAAAGACGAAAAAGAATTCACAGACATTTTTGAATTGTTGAATAAAGTCCAAGATACGCCTTCAAAGTTTGATTTTGACGAAGATTCCGCAGCTTTTGCAAAAACGATTTTGAAAATCTTCAGGGGGCGCGTTGATGAGTCTTTGGCGGTTGCGAAGGTATTCGGTTCGTCGAAAAAGAATTTTTCTGAGATATTGACCGAAAAAAATATTAAAACTCTGGAACGGCTTGCGAACACTGTGCAGTCGGAAGATTTCGGGCTTTTGAGCGAATGTGCCGTTTACAAAAACGGTGAGAAAAAAGGCGAATTTTCTTTTGAAAACCTTGAAAAATACATAGACATCTACAATTCGCGCTATCATCCGACATCGCGGGCATTGCTGAAAAATATGAACAAATGTCTTTCTCTTGAGGAAGATGACCGAGTGCTCAACGTTTTTCATCGGTTGTGCGACCTGAAATGGGAGACGAAGTTTGGCAATGAAGAAAGGCTTGATGTTCCTGAACTTAACTTGGTGATGGACCTTTCGACAATGAATCCGAGTGATGAAAACAGCCCTCCGAAAAGAAAGTTTTTGCCTTCAATTCTTAATAACCTTGAAAGACTTCTTGAAATGAAGCTTCCTCTCGAGTCAAAAGAAGCGTTTCAGAATTTTATGCTGATTCCGGATTTTGACTGTATTGAAAAACTCGAAAGGGTTAATCTGTCCGAACTCGGTTTCGATTCAGGCCAAACGACTTGCGGTGCTTTTTATTCTGCTGATGAAAAATCTCTTATGAATTTCAAAGAGTTCTTAAAAGAGTTTTTGAAAGACCGCGGAGATGCAAAAGGCGGAAGGAAATTTGACCTTGTCACAAATGCGAACATTGCCTCTATGATTGAAGTTTCAACAGGTCAAAAGTGGGACAGAAAAACCCTCATTTTTGACTTAAAAAAAGGCGAGCCTGTGACCGAAATTTCTACTTCTACGTACCAAAACAGATTCTATCGCAAGGAGAAAGACCACCGGAAAAACACGGAATCGAGCGCCCGTTTTACCATTAAGAAAAACGGCTTTGACGAATACAACGTTTTAAACGAGCAGGAATTCAAACAGTTCGACAAGAACGGCAATCTTGTTTATAAAGAAGAAATGAAGCCTTCGTGCCTCGAGGGGGTTTTTGATATCACAAAAACAAACGCGGACGGGAGTGTCGAGAAGGTTTGCAGGGCCACAAAAGACCATAAAACAGGCAACGAGACAATCGAAAAAAACATGACCTCTTTTGACGGCACAAAATCCTATTATCGTTACGAAGACGACCCTGACGGCAATAGAATAATCGATTACAAAATCAAAGACGCGGATGGAAAAACGCTCCTCGACAGTTCTGTGACTTTTGAGGTTTTGGGCGAAAATCATTTTGTTTCTTCTCGAAATAACCTTAAATTTGACGTTAAAGTCAACGCAGACAAGCTTTTCGTCAAAGATCTTCAATCATTGGAGACGGCTGAAATTGACCTTGAAAACTTTACAAAATCTACAAAAAATGACCTTCTTCCTCTTTTGAAAAAGATTCCGGGTGAAGAGCTTATGGCGATGAAAAAGCTTGATTTGAAATCTCTTTCGACGCAAAAAGACCTGAGCGGAGCGCACTTCAACTCTGTGTCGGAGGAAATTGTTTTGGGCGGTGAGTTTAAAGATCTTGCGATTCTTCTTCACGAATGGGGCCATGGAAAAGACTCTTTAAAACTGAAAGCGCTGAAAAAAGAGATTATGAATAATGAAGAATTGAAAGAAATTTACAACGACGAAAAACAGGCGTTCCGTGACAAATTCTCGGATTCTCAATTGGAACACGTAGGCTATTTTGCGGCAGACTGCCACTATTTGGGTGCTTCAAGGGCAATCAAGGAAGGAATCGCTGAGACAAACACGCTTTTGAGTGTTTATCCGAAAAACGATATTCAGGCTGCGCGTTCACATTATTGGCAGCAGTATTTTCCACGCACGATTGCTCATTTGGCAGGCATGTTGTGTGAAGCCTGACGAGGATTTGCCCCATTAGAACGGGAAATATTTGAGGATTAGGTATCCACTTTTTCGTTCCGACTCACTTCGTGTCGCAGTCACTCCAAAGTAAATACCTAATCCAAATAAGTCAATCAAAACCTAAGAATCTTAACTTTTCTTGATTTTTAAGTGTCTTTCGTGGCCGTCGCCAACGCTTATCGACTCGAGGTTGTGCTGTTCAACAAGTTCGTGCTGCATTTTTCTGATTTGTTGGTTTTGCGGTGCAAGTTCGATTGCTTCGCCGCTCTCAAGAACCTTTTCAATCGCTTCTTTTGCCTCGTCGAGTGCTTCTTCTGTCTTGTCATGGAAAACGACTGTATTGTCGTCTTTCATTCCCAGAGCCTCTTTCAAGACCTTTTGCAC
>CAZIVG010000052.1:0-9735 GCA_964542595.1 uncultured Muribaculaceae bacterium
ACGGACTACTCGTCGTTGTCGAAGGCACTGACGGCTCAGGGAAATCTACCCAAATCCAGCTTTTGAAGCGGTGGATTGAAGACAAAAGCTATGGCTGTATGGTTTCGGAGTGGAAAACATCGAGACTTATTGCGAATGTTATTGATGACGCAAAAGACAGAAACCTCCTCAACGCAACGACTTTCAGCCTTTTGTATGCGGCGGATTTTGCTGACAGGCTTGAAAACACGATTATCCCTGCGTTGGATGCAGGTTTTGTGGTGCTTTTGGACAGATATACCTACACGGCATTTGCGCGTGATGTCGTGCGCGGACTCGACCTTGAATGGGTTAAAAAGCTTTATGATTACGCGCCGCAGCCGGATTTGGTTTTCTATTTGGATATGCCTATTGATACCCTTTTGAAACGTGTAATCGGCACTACGGGGCTGGATTATTGGGAGTCAGGCAGGGATATCGGCTTGAGTACTGATTTTTATGAGAGTTTCAAAATCTATCAGGCACAGTGCCTTGAAGAATATGACAAAATGAAACCGAAACACGGCTTTGTCAGCATTGACGGTACATTGCCCAGAGAAGAGATTCACAAAACGATGATTCCTCATATTGAAAGCCTTTTGATGTCAGGGAAATTGGATTGACTATCCGGGGCTGAGGTCTTCGTAACGCGGATGATACCCCACGGTCTTTGTGAGTCAATATAGTGTGCAGTCAGTTGACTTTATGAAAATGTTGAGAATTGTAAACGGCCTTCCTTTCAGACAGGGAGGCTGTTTTGTTGTGTAATTTGAAAAAATGTGTTTTAAAAAACGCAATTTTATAAAAACAAAAGTGTTTATAAAAACATAAGGTAAGTGATTTTTTAGAATTAGTGAAGTTTAATAAAAAGGAAGTAGGTCATTATGTCAGTAGCATTTTCAGTAGCACAACCAATCGTAGCAAAAAACAAAGGCAGCATCGATAACAGGCTTGAATGTGCCGGTTCTCAAATTAAAAACAATGTAATTACAACAGCAAAAATGGGGCTAACAGCAGGAACCGCATTCGGCGCAACTTATGCAGTGGCGAAATCTCCAAAGCTTGCAAACGCTGCACATAAAGGTATGAAGTGGGTTCAAACAACAATGATGAAGAACAAACACACAGCAGGTATTGCAAAATCTGTGACAAAAATGCTCTCAAAACTCCCGACAGCAGGCAAATTCGGCGTAATCGCAGCCGCTATTGCAGCACCGATTTTGGCTATCACGGCAGCAAACGGTATTTACAAATCAGGTCAAATCGACCAGTTGTACACTGACAAAGCTTCTGTAGCGTCTCAACTCAATAGCTTTATTGGTTAGGCACCTCAGACTTAGCTTTTTTCCAAAGTTCATCAAACTCCAAAAAACCGTATTCTTCAAGCGGTTTTTTTGGCGTTTGTGAAGCGGCAATTTCTTCCATCTTTCTGAATCGCGAGATGAACTTTCTATTCGCCTTTAAAAGTGCTTGTTCCGCGTCGATTTTGTGCCAGCGTGCGACATTAACCATCGCAAAAAGGATGTCTCCGAGTTCTTCTTCTGCGTTTCCTTTGTCGTTGTTGTTGATTGCTTCTTTAAATTCTTCTATTTCAGACTCGACGCATTCCCAGAGCGTTTTTTCGTTTGGCCATTCGAACCCGACAGCGACTGCTTTTTTGCTGATTTTTTGCGCACTCATCAACGCGGCTTGCGAACGCGAAACCCCGTCCATTGCCGATGTTCTGTGGGATTTTTCTTCTGCCTTAATTTTTTCCCAGTTGTCTAAAATCTCTGCCGTCGAAGTCGCTCGCAGCCCGCCAAAGACATGCGGGTGGCGGCGAATGAGTTTGTCTGAAATTCCTTTTGCCACGTCATCGAGGTTGAAGGTGTTTTCTTCTTTCGCGATTTGAGAATGCAAAACTACCTGCAAAAGCACGTCGCCCAACTCTTCACACAGATGTTTCGAGTCGGCATCTTCGATTGCGTCGACTGCCTCGTAGGCTTCTTCAATCATATTTTTCTTGAGTGAATAGTGGGTTTGCTCCCTGTCCCAGGCGCATCCCTCTTCGCTTCTCAGGGTTTCTATAATTTCTATTAATCTTTTTATATTCGGGTAATTTTCCATAAAATTCTCCTTTGTCTTTTCATTATAGACGAACCTTTTATGAAGTTTGTAACATTATTTTTATTTTGAGTCGGGTTTTGCGCAAAAATTTATTTTCTCCCGATTTATACCCGTATATCCCCCAAAAAAACATGAAAACGGAGCATGAATTGATTTTAAATCTAAGAAATTCCAATTATTCGTCTTTCTCAAAAACTCCTTCCGGTGCTTCATCGAGCCATTCGACTTCTTTTTGTGGTGGAAAAAATGAAGACGAGGAGATTAAAAATCTCGAAAAAACTCTTGAACAAAAATCCAAAAACTTTAGCGACTTTTTGAATTACGAAAAACAAGAGTGTCAGGATATTTTTGACAAAACTGTTTCAAAAATTGACTCGGTTTTATGCACAGACGATTTATCGACGGATTTTTTGAAGGAAACTTTGAAACAGCTTGAGGCAGAAAAAACTAACGAAAACCGTGAAAAGATTATCCAGGCGGCACTTGATACGTTCAATGAAAAATGCAAAAAGTACACGGATATTGGTTTTTTGTCTAAGAAGATGGAATCGGCTCAATCTGCGACAAATAAAGGCGTTGCGGATATTTTGAAGAAGACCAAATCAATTGAAAATATGTATGAAAAAAGCTGCGCGTTGAAAGATGTTCCTGAGTCTGTGAAAAACCGTTTAGAGGCAGACACTTTGCTTATGTCTCACTATGACAAAATGAACGCAATCGTCAGTGGTAAAAAGGATCACAGTATGCTTGCGATAAGACTTTTGAGGCATTTTAATACGTCTTGGTTCAACTTTGAGGGCAAAGTCGGCGGGTTTATGGATGAGGCGAACGCTCTTATTTTAAAAATTACGGACAAGGCGAACAGCATGAACGATACCCCCGCTACGATGATAGACGGGTTTTCAGAACCTTTGTGGCTGAATTGAGGAAAGAAAATGATACAAGGACCCAACAGTTTAATATTAAATATGCCAAAGCCGCCTACGGCGCAGAAAACCGTGGAAACGCAAGATAAAACGCCAGCATCTGAAAAAAATATGAGCAATCTGAATAAAGGGCTTTTGGCGATTGCTGGAGTGGGGCTTTTGGCAGCAGCGTCAATAAATTTGAAAGTCTCGAATCAAAAAATTGGAGAGTTGAAAAAGATTTTTGAACAAAGGCTGAAAAACTTTGACCACGCCGTTGATTACCTGAAAACAGAGGGAGATATTCTCAAAGAAGAGGCTTTATCAAAAATATTCAAATTGTACGAAGATGCTGCAGAGCCGATGAAAGGCGGTGGGCTGAAAAGTTTGCGCCAAAAACTCAAAAATATTTCGAGTTTTGAAGATGCAAAAAACGTTTTGGACGATGTTAATGAGTTTATCTTTGAAAAATTTGGTGAATATGCGAACGACCCGATGTTCCAAAAACTTTATGACAAAGCTCAAAAAATCGTCAAAGAAACTTCTGAAAAACTCTTTGAAAAAAGGAATCAAATTATTTCTTCCTTTGAAAAAGAAGCAAACGTTTCGAAGGAGACGAGCGGGCTGCTCCACGACCCACGATGTTTTAATGCTGTTATGAATTTCCACAACAATATGCGAGCGAACCTTGAAAAGCAGAGCGGGGCCTTCTTTCAGCATTCTCTTGATTTGGAAAATTACAACCGTTCGATGATGAATAATTTCCTCATAAAATCATCAAAACTTATGAACAAATCTCAGGAACTTTTGAAGGAGGCCAAAGAGGCTGTAAAAATTATGGACCCGCAAAATACTTTCATTGAGGACATGTTCAGAAATTTGAACAATCGTAAAAACTAGAATCCTTGCCCAAACGGTCTAATCCAAATGTGACTTTACAATTCTACAAAGAACCATGACAAATCTCTTCGCCTGCGATAATATAGTTGAGGACGTAACATCATATTTGAGGACAGGACAATTAACGAGAATTATACAAACATTTCCGACACGGATAAATTAAATAACCCGCTCACAAAAATGAGTTCGTTTTCTGACGAGAATGACAAGTTCAGTTCTCTCAGCACCTCGTCAATGCTCGCCAGAGCAGGGGTTCCGCTTTCTCACGTTTTGGTTGCCGACAATTATATGGTTATAAAAAAGTTCTACGGCGTGCCTGTTGTGAAAAGCAGAATCACCAACAAAGAAAAAGCACTGCTCGCGAAATATGACTTCAACCAGCTTGAATACACTACAATCAAGCAAATCAACGAAGAACTCGAACTCTTGAAAAAGTGGTCAATGTCTTTGGATGACGTCTTGAAACTCGATGCGGACAAAATCATCGAAATCAGGTCTAAAGAGTTGAAATACCTTGCGGCGTGCAGATATACGCTTATTACGAATGAGATTTACAACGGTTATATGGCTCTCGAAAAGTATTTTGAGGACATTTCAAAATATTCAATCTAACGAACTCATTCTCAGTTTGTTAAGCTTTGTAACTTTATCTCTTCGTTTAGTCAAAAAAAATCCTTCATCTGTTTTCTATAATTGAGTGTGATAATAAAAGGAAGTTAAAATGTCTAAAGTTTTGTTTGTAATTTCGCCTTCACTGAACGCATTGACGGACAGAAGAAAAGGAACAACAGGTAACAAAATCGATTGTGCGTCGAAACACATGGGCAATTCTATCCGCTCAAATGCCGAAATAGCTCTGGTTGCATGTGCAGCAGGCCTTATCGGAAAATCAGTTCTTAATTCAAATATTAAAGACGCTTTCAATAAAGCGAGAGCGATGGGTGCCGTCACTGCACCAAATATTCCATTGGTTACATTGATGGGCTCAAAAGGAAAATACTTCCAAAAAGCAAAAGAAATTATTAAAGCTGTTCCGACCCCTGTAAAATGGGTTGCGGGTGCGCTTATCGGATTGAGCCTTCTTGTTCGTACTTACAAAAAAGGCAAAATCGAACAAAAATATGAAGACAGAGCTCAATTCGTTGATAACACTTTCAAGCCCGAAGGAAAAAATGCGGCTCAACCTGTCAAAAAGTAATCCATTAGGCTGATAAATTTTCAATTTGTTCTCTTTATGATGGTTCAGTGTATAATTAAACCTTAACCAACAAAAGAGGAATGGCTATTGAGTGAAATAGGTTCAAAAAAATATCTTTGTATTTTCGGCGGCGGCGCGATTCGCGGGATGGCATATCTCGGTGCGATGGAAGCGATGCGAGAACTTGATATCGAACTCAAAGCTTTTGCGGGTTCTTCGGTAGGGGCGATTTTTGCGGCTTTTGCCTCATTGGAGTACACTTGCGAAGAGTTTCGAGACCTTTTCGCCGAAGTTAATTTTGACCTTTTCAGAGATGTAAAACTCAACATTGCTAAAAGTTTTGCGATTTCAAAAGGCGAATATTTTTTGGATTGGATAAGAGCGGGTATTGAAAAAAAATACTATGGAAATGCCTATGACAAGGGGAAAAACGACCCTGTCACGTTTAAGGATATTGTCAAAGATTTTTACGTCATAACAACAAACATAAACGGCTGTCAGCCTTATGTCTTTTCGAAATATACCACACCGGATTTTGAAATTGCGCAGGCGCTAAGGATTTCGACAGCGCTGCCGGGGCTTTTGGAGCCGTTTAATTATGACAAAAACGTCTTGATTGACGGAGATATGATGAAAAGCTGGCCGATGTGGAGGATTTGTGACCTTTTGTGTCCGGATGATTGCAGGGTTATCGAATTCAGGCTGGAGGGCGGAAAATGCTGGCCTGATGTCAAAAATTCAGTCGAATACCTGAACGCTGTTTTTGCTACGATGTCGAACTTTGCAACCGACTACATAATGCAGACTTACCAGCCGAAAGACAAGTTCGATTACATAAAAATCGACACCGACAGAATTCTTCCTGTACAGTTTACACTCCCTCAAAGTGAACGTGAAAAGCTTATCCAGCTTGGTTATGACACTACAATGGATTACTTTAAAAAGGACCTTCTTGCGAAGAAAAAAGAAATCCTTCCACAATACAAAGTTATTCTTGACCATTTAATTAAAACGAAAAATTCACTTTCTTGTGCGAATGTTATTTGTGCAAAATCTCATATCTGTGATCTTTTCATTTATCTTTGCGAGTCGAAAAGATACATTGACACTACGGTTTATGACTCGATTGTTAAGTTCAAAAACTACTTCTTTTCAAATATTTCGGAGTCATTTTTCCTTCATCACCTGAAGGTTAAAGATTCACGTCAAGTCGAATTTTACCTCAACAACCTTTGTAATGACCTGATTGAGCGCTGCATGGAGATTGAGGCTTATATCAAGGAGTTTGAGTAGGTTATTCTTTTTCTTTGTATTTTTTGATTTTGATGGCGTCGCCTTCGACAGTAATTTCTATTTCGTCGAGAACGGGGTTAACCTTCATCAACTCCAGTAATGCTTTGGGAATGATTAATCCCCAACTATTTCCTAATTCTCTTAATCTTTTATGCATAAATATCTTTCGTGTAAGTATAGTGTTAATATTATAGACTCTTTAGTTGACAACATGTGTCATTTTTGTTATTTTTTAATTATCACAAAGGAGGCTCCATGGAAAAAGATTACTTAACCAAAAAACTCGAAAGAACTATCGACGCAAAAATAGATAACATAGAAGAAAACCTTGAAATGATTGTCTCTACTGTGTTTGAAATAGCCTCTGACGTAAAAACAGTTCGATTTCTGGATTTTCTTAACCAAGAATCGAAATAAATTAATGCCCGAACTTCAAAAGTGCAACGCCGAGGATAATGAAAATTATCCCCAAAAACCTTATCAGGCTTAGCCCGTCGTTGAAAAGCACAACCCCGAGCAGAAAAGTGCAAGTCGCCCCAATCCCTGTCCAGACAGCGTATGCCGTGCCAATCGGTATCTCTTTTTGCGCAAAGTACAAAAAGACCCCGCTCAAAGTCATCGCCAGAATGGCAAACAAAACCCACGCGACTCTCGCTGTGGAGAGTTGTGCCATCTTGAGCCCAATCGGCCAGCCGACTTCAAAAATCGCGGCGACGAGCAAGTAAACCCACGCCAACTTACAACGCCTTTATGTCGCGTTCAACGAGCGCAAGCACTTTGTCCAACTCGGCTGCGTCTGTCCCTGCGCCCTGAGCGAAGTTCGGACGTCCGCCGCCTTTGCCTTTTGTCGCAAGCGCGATTTCGTTGACGATTTTTCCTGCATTGAAACCCTTTTGCACAAACGGTTCTGACGCTTTGACCATGATGAAAACACTGCCGTCTGCTTTCACAGAAGCCACCACAACAATGCACTCGCCGAGTTTGTCAGAAAGTTTTTCAACGAACGTTTTAACCATCGCAGGTTCAAAATCTTCGATTTTTGAAATAAACAGTTTCCCGTTTGGAACTGCGCCAATGTCTTGGGTTTTCGACAGGAATGTCGAGAATTTTGCGTTCGCGATTTCGTTTTGAAGTTCGATTGTACGTTTTGTCAGCGTTTTGTTCGTGTCGATTAGCTTTTCGACGCGCTCGCCGATTTCGTTGACTTGTGATTTGAACAACTGCGCAAGCTTGTCGGCTTCTTTCGCTTTGTCGTTCAAAAACTTGAACGCCGCGTCCGCAACTGCAATCTCGATACGTCTCGAACCTGCAGCAATTGCTGTTTCTTGGACCACTTTCGCAAGTCTGATTTCTGATGTGTTTTTGACGTGAGTTCCGCCGCAAAGCTCTTTAGAAATGTCCCCGACTCTTACTACACGGACTTTGTCGCCGTATTTCTCGCCGAAAAGCGCGATTGCGCCGCATTTTTTGGCTTCTTCAACATCCATAACTTCTGTTTCTTGGGCGATGCCGGCACTTATCCATTCGTTTAAGATTTCTTCGACCTGCTCAACTTCGCTCGCCGTCATTGCGCGGTCAAACGAGAAGTCGAAACGGGTTTTGTCCGGTTCAACCTGTGAGCCTGCTTGTTTGACGCCGTTTCCGAGGACTTTAATCAAAGCTGATTGGAGCAAGTGAGCGCTCGTGTGGTGCGCTGTGACTTGTTTACGTCTTTCTGTATCGATTGCCGCACAAACTTCGTCGCCTGCTTTGATGCTTCCTTCAAGGATTTCAGCCCTGTGCGCCCAAAGCGAATCGACCTTGAACGTGTTCAAAACCTGTGCTTTAAATCCTTTGCCCTCCAAGTCTGAAATGCTTCCTGTGTCGCCGACTTGTCCGCCTGATTCTGCGTAGAACGAGGTTTTGTCGAGGATAATGTCAACGGTTTCGCCTTCGTCTGCGCTGTCGATTTTTTGTGCGTCTTTTACGAGTGCAACGACTTTTGATTCGGCGCAAACTGAATCATAGCCTGTGAATTCGGTCGCACCGTTTTCTTTTTGAATGTCGATGTAAACCAAATCGTCAGTCAAAACGATTTTTTGAGCGGCGGCTTTTGCACGCTCTTTCTGTTCTTTCATCGCGGCTGCGAAGCCTTCTTTATCGACTTTTATGCCTTTTTCTTCAGCGATTTCAACTGTCAATTCAAGCGGGAATCCGTACGTGTCGTACAATTTGAACGCATCCTCGCCTGAGATTGTAACTGTTTTTCGAGAAGAGTTTTCACTCTTTCGTTCCGACTCACTTCGTGTCTCAGTCACTCCTGAGTCAAAACCCTTCCCTCCCAATGCATCCGCGAGCAATTCGTCGAGGAGTTTTTGACCGCGGTCGAGGGTTTGTTTGAACTTTTCTTCTTCTTTTTTGATAACGTTTTTGATTTTTTCGCGGTTTTCTTCAAGTTCCGGATAAGCCGTTTTGTAGTTGTCCACAACGGTATCAACGATGTTGAAGAGGAACGGAAGTTCCAGTCCGAGCATTTTTCCGTGACGCAGCGCACGACGCATAATCATTCTCAAAACGTAGTTTCTGCCTTCGTTTCCGGGAACGATTCCGTCGGTAATCATAAACGAAACGCAGCGCGCGTGGTCGGTTATAATTCTCAATGAAATATCGGTTTTCGGGTCTTTTTTATAAGCCACGCCTGTCATTTCGGACACTTTATCCAAAATCGGCATCAAAAGGTCTGTTTCGAAGGTTGATGTTTTGCCCTGAGCCACCATTGTGATTCTTTCAAGCCCCATGCCTGTATCGACGTTTTTCTTTTCGAGAGGGAGGTAGTTTCCTTCTTTGTCTTTGAAAAGTTCTGTGAAAACGAGGTTCCAGATTTCGACCCAGCGGTCGCATTCGCAGGTGGCAACCGAGCAATCGTCAGAGCATTTCATGTCCGCGCCGAGGTCGTAGTGGATTTCGGAGCAAGGACCGCAAGAACCCACGTCTGACACGGGCCCCCAGAAGTTGTCTTTTTTTCCTTTGCGGAAGATTTTTTCGGCAGGCACGCCGACTTTTTTGTTCCAGATTTCAAAAGCTTCGTCGTCTGTTTCATAGATTGTGACGTAAAGTCTTTCGGGGTCAAGGTGAAGGTGGTTTGTCACAAAGTCCCACGCCCAGGGGATTACATCCTCTTTGTAATAGTCTCCGAAAGCGAAATTTCCGAGCATTTCAAAAAACGTGTGGTGGCGAGGAGTGCGTCCGACGTTTTCGATGTCGGAGTCTTTTCCGCCTGCACGCGCACATTTCTGGCAGGTTGTGATTCTTGCCGGTTCGTAAGGACATTCCTCA
>CAZIVG010000053.1:0-9700 GCA_964542595.1 uncultured Muribaculaceae bacterium
TAACTTCAAACAATGATATTGAACACAAAATTGTAGTCAGAGGCGACCACAACGTAATTTCCGGTGCAAATAAAAATGATACAATCACAGTCGATTTCGGCACAGGAAACTTAATCCACGGCCTTGACGGTGATGACACAATCACGATGAAGTCAGCGAACAACAAAATTTATGGCGATAACGGAAATGATAAAATTATCATCAACGCTTCAAACGGCAGCAACATCGTTGACGGTGGAGCAGGAAGTGACGAAATCACGGTCAATGCTGACGGATGTACCAATATTCAAGGCGGCGCGGGAAATGACCGAATTACACTTAACGGAAATGACAATGCTGCAGATGGCGGACTTGGAGATGATTACCTCCTTGCTGTCGGGAACAACAACACTTTAACTTCTTCTTCAGGAAATAATAACCTGAACATAAAAGGCAGCGGCAATACAATAAACGAAACAGGCAATACCTCTAACAACGTAGGGGTTGACGGTGTTGGTAATACTATCAATTTGAGTAACGGTAACAATAATGTAAATATTATCGGTCAATCAGGTTCTTCCACAGGAAATACTATAACAGCCGGAAGCGGAAACAACTCCTTCAATCTTAAAGGTGACAAGGCACAGGTCACTACAGGCAATGGTGACAATAAATTTGTTATCGGTGGTGATTATTCTGATATAACTACAGGTTCAGGCAAAGACAGCTTCTTTGTCACAGGTGATTCAAATAATATCAACGGTGGCGGAGGTGACGATTCTTTTGAAATCAGACCGAATGCGGATAGAAACAATCTTGATGGCGGTGCCGGCAATAATACAATGATTAACTACGGAAAAGACACAATCTTTTCTAACGTAAAAGACGTTACCCCTGATCCGATAATAATCAGGCTTCAAGTCGGTGCAAATTCTGACGACAATTCCGCAATATTTATCCGAACAGATTTTTATTCGGATGATTTAGATATTGATCTAATGTCTCAAGATTCTGCAGCTGACTCAATTGCGAATATTGACAATATCTTGAATGCAATAAACTCCAAAAAAGCTGAACTCGGTGCGGTTATGAACCGTTTGGAGTCAGTGACACAGTCTCAGGCTATACAAATAGAAAATCTTCTCGGTGCAACTTCCACAATAATGGATGCAGATATTGCCGAAGAAAGCGCTAATTATGTCAAAAATCAGATACTTCAACAGACAACATCAGCACTGATGAAACAGGCAATTCAGCTTCAACAAAACATTATTATGAATTTGATTAACGGATAAATAATTTGCACAGACTCCTGTTTATGGTACAATCACATTAGAATAAACAGGTATAGAATATTTTTAGGGGTGGAGAATTGAGTAGCCAACAGAATTTATTTGAAGACGGGAAAATAGTTCCCATTAATATAAGAGACGAAATGAAACGTTCTTATATCGATTATGCAATGTCAGTAATCGTAGGACGTGCGCTTCCTGATGTAAGAGATGGCTTGAAGCCGGTTCACAGACGTATTTTGTTTGCGATGAACGAGTTGGGCATGACTCCTGACAAACCTTACAAAAAAAGCGCCAGAATCGTCGGGGAAGTTCTCGGTAAATATCACCCTCACGGTGATTCAGCGGTTTACGAATCTTTGGTCAGAATGGCTCAAGATTTTTCAACAAGATATTTGACAATTGACGGGCATGGAAACTTCGGTTCTGTCGATGGTGACTCCGCGGCGGCAATGCGTTATACGGAAGCAAGAATGCACAAAGTTACGACTTCGATGCTTGCTGATATCGACTGTGAAACAGTTGATTTTACGCCGAACTTTGACGGTTCACTCGAAGAACCATCTGTTTTACCCGTAAGACTCCCGATGCTTTTGTTGAACGGAGTTTCAGGGATTGCTGTCGGTATGGCGACGAACATCCCTCCTCACAACCTTAACGAAATTGTGGATGGAACGGTTGCATTGATTGACAACCCTGAAATTACAATCGAAGGACTGATGGAATACATCAAAGGCCCTGACTTCCCGACTGCGGCGACAATTGTCGGTTTATCCGACATCAGGCAGGCTTATTTGACAGGTCGTGGTTCTGTTAAAATGCAAGCGGTTGCTACGTTTGAAGAAATTCCGGGCGGCGGCGGAAGACAAGCAAGAACTGCAATTATTGTCACTGAACTGCCTTATCAGGTAAACAAAGCGTTGTTGATTGAAAAAATTGCAGAACTTGTCCGTGACAAAAAACTCGATGGAATTTCCGATCTTCGTGATGAATCCGACCGTGACGGTATGAGGATTGTTATCGAACTTAAACGTGACTCAAAACCGGAAGTCGTGAAAAATAATTTGTTCAAATTTACTCAAATGAGAACAACCTTCGGGGTGAACATGCTCGCTCTTGTCGGCAAACAGCCGAGGCTCATGAACCTTTATGAAGTTTTGAATGAGTTTGTTGAGCACAGGGTTGAAATTGTTACGAGAAGAACGATTTTCTTCTTGAAAAAAGCAAAAATGAGAGCGCACATCTTGGAAGGTTTGTTGATTGCTCTCGGCAGTCTCGATGAAGTTATTGAACTTATTAAAAAGTCAAAAACCACTGATGAAGCCAGACAAGGTTTGATGAGCAGATTCGGACTCGACAACGATCAAGCGAATGCGATTCTCGAAATGCAGTTGAGACGTTTGACCGGTCTTGAGCAAGACAAAATCAAAGCTGAATATGACGAGTTGAAAAAGAAAATTGCTGAATACGAAGCCATTCTTGCTGACAGACAAAAAGTTCTTAACATCATCAAAGAAGAACTTCTTGAAGATAAAGAAAAATACGGTGATGACAGAAGAACGCAAATCGTTCCTCAGGCCGATGAAATGACTATTGAAGATCTTACGCCGAACGTTGCGATGGCCGTGTTCATCACGCGTCAAGGTTATTTGAAAAGAATTTCTTTAGATACATTTGAACGCCAAAACCGTGCTACACGCGGAAAAGGCGGAATTAAGACAAAAGAAGACGATGATGTTGATCAGTTCTTTACTGCGATGATGCATGACAAAGTTTTGTTCTTCTCTTCAAAAGGAACGGTTTACAGCTTGAATGTTTACGACTTCCCGGAAGGCGGAAGACAGGCGAAGGGCTTGCCGATAATCAATGTTTTGCCGCTTGAGCAAGACGAGCAAATCACAGCGGTTGTTCCTGTAAGTGATTTCAAAACTAACGCCAATTTGATTATGCTTACGCAAAAAGGCTATATCAAGCGTATTTCGCTTGACAACTTTGAGAACATCAGAAGAAGCGGAATCATTGCAATAGGCCTTGAAGAAGGTGATACACTTTGTTGGGTAAAACAGGCTGCGGACAACGATGAGGTGATTATCGGTACGTCTTGCGGTATGGCTATCAGGTTCCCAATCAGCGACATGAGGCCTTTGGGCAGAAGTGCCAGAGGGGTTGGCTCGATGAAATTGAGAAGCGGTGACAAGCTTATCGGCTGTGACATTGTTCCGAGAGATTATGATGCAGACTTGCTTGTAGTCACCTCTGACGGATTTGGCAAACGTTCGAAATTGTCTGAATTCAGACCTCAAAACAGAGGCGGAATCGGTTTGATTGCCACCAAATTCAAATCTTCTTCATCAAGACTTGTTGCATTAACGATAGTTGAAGAGCGTGACGAAATCATGGTTGTTACTCAAAACGGAGTTGTCTCAAGAATCAAGTCTGACTGCATTTCACGTCAAGGCAGACCGGCAACGGGCGTCAAAATCCAAAACCTCACAGATGGTGATATGGTTTGTACGGTAAACAAAATCGTTGATCCTGAGAGTGATGATGAATTGACAGGTTGTGACATTTCTACAGAGACAGATGCGCCTGTTGATAGTTCAGTTAACCTCAATCTTTTTGAGGCAAACAGCGAAGAAAATAACGAAGAATAAGATAAAAGTGATAAATGAAAGGTTTTAAGATGAAAAGAATTACATCATTCAAAAAAGACTTAGAAGCAAAAAAAGCAGTAAAAATTATTGCCGGCATCGACAACTTTGATGCTGACAGAGTTAAAAGCGTCGTAATAGCGGCTGATAAAGCTGGCGCAAGCGCGGTTGATGTTTGTGCAAACGAAGAAATCATTAAAATGGCTAAAGAAACTACTTCGTTGCCTGTTTTCGTTTCTTCAATCGTTCCTGAAAATTTGGCAATGGCTGTAAGAGCCGGTGCAGACGCTATCGAAGTCGGAAACTTTGACGCTTTGTACAAAAAAGGTATGAGAATGTCTGCTTCCGAAATTCTTGATATCGTTCAAGAAACATTGGCATTGATTGGCAAATCAAGTGTTTTCGTTTGTGTAACTATTCCCGGACACATTGCTGTTGCTGACCAAATTGTTTTGGCTCAAGAGTTGGAAGCATTGAACATCGACCTTATCCAAACTGAAGGCGCTGCTACCGTTGAAGCACAATCAAACGGAGCAAGAGGTTTGTTAGAAACTGCTCAAGTTTCAATTGCTAACACAATCGAACTTTCAAGAAATGTTGAAATCCCTGTTATGACAGCGTCAGGTTTGACGGCAACAACTGTTAAAATGGCTTTGGCTGCAGGTGCTTCTGCTGTCGGAGTTGGTTCTTGTGTAAACAAATTGGGCTCTCAAATCGAAATGATTGCGGCGGCGACTTCAATCGTTGAGGCGGTAAAAGGTTCAAGAGTGGAAGAAAGAGAAGAAATTCTCGCGTAAGAATCGAAGAAAAAATATTTAAACGCCCTCGATAAAATTGAGGGCGTTTTTTATTGTCATGCTGCCATTGTGAGTACTTCGGGTTTTAGGACTTTTAAATCCACAAGAATTTTTCCGTACTCGTCCATAGGCCCGTTTGGTACGAGCCAGCTGTGGTCGAGTTCTTGTGACGCTTTAACGCCTTTTGCGAATTTTTCTTTGTCGTTGAACCATTCATAGGCTCTTTGAAGTCCACCGGAGAACGATTTTGCATTGAAATTTAGGGCTTCCGAGTAGTTATCGAATCTGTGTTTGTACGCCGCAAATATTGCGTTTACTCCGTCAGTCAAGCCCGCTGTCAGTCCGCCGACATCAAGAACAATCGGAATTGAACCTGAATATTTTGCGATTTCCTTATGGACAAGCCCGCAAGGCTCGAACCAACTTGACATTACTGTGAAATCGGACATTATCTTGCAGCCGTCATATCTTCCTGGTTCTGAGAAAAGCCTTGCAAAAACGATTCGTTTTGCTGCTTCTGGGTTGGTTTGAGCCAACTCATTTTTTACTTTAAGAAGTTGTTGAATGTAAACCTCATCACCGACCCCTTGTGCATAGAATACAGGATAATTTGTGCCTTTAAAGTGAGTGTAAAAGTCTTTTATGCTTTGGGCAAAAATATCCAATCCCTTCTGATCAACGATTCTTCCCGCTGTTGAATAAACAGGCGTGTTTTCAGTAACCCCTGTTAAGTCAGTCATTTCAGGGAGTTCTATATTCATCGTGTTGGTTTTTCCGTTTGAATTTCTTGCGATATTAATTTCTTCAACGACTTTATCTAAATACACCTTTTTGTTTTCTCTGTGCCATTTTGCGACATCTTCGCCGTGTTTCAATTCTCTCAATGAATTTAATTTCAGACCTACTGCTTCTTCTATAATCCTTGCTCCTTTTTCTGTTAGGATGTTATTCATTGCATCACAGCCGTTACCTATCCCTTTTAGTGTAGGTTTAAGGGTCACAAGGTCTTCGTTGTAGCCGTTGTTTTTTGCGATGAATTTTAGATTTGAAAGATCTCCAAATTCAAATTTTCTCGCTCTTATCTTGAAAATGTCGTGCCCAGCACCGCCAAACCCCGAATGCGTTGCCATTTCATTTCCGTATTTTTCCGAAACCGGTATCAGGATATCTGAATAATTTGCAGCCATTAGTTGCGGGTTGACTTCGTGTTGATTCATAAGTGCATTCCACAATGATGAAGGGAGCCCGCCTTTGCCGGCAATCCTCGTGTCAGGCATTGCGGCACTTTCAACGATTCTGGCTGTGTGCTCTCCAAACATTACGTTAAGGAGTTTTTCTTGAGAATGCCACGCACTTCCTGACAAACCTGCGTTGTGAAAAAGTGTTATTATCGGGGTATTGTGGATTCTTTCTGCTTTTTCAGGCTCCATACCGAAATATTTTCTCACGGTGGTGAGTTGGCGAATCATTGCTGAAATCGGCCCTGTTTGCCAGTCATTACCAATAATCAAGTCTGCTCTAAGCGGAACTTTTGCTGTTTCACTGTTCATAACTTGTTCGGAGAAAAACTTCGAAAAATAAACCATTCTCTCTGTTTCGCCTGCCACGATGGAGTCGTTTCTGTAAATGTTAATGTTTTCGTTTTTGTTGACTCTTCCGTTCATATTGAATTTAGGTGAATCGTAGAAAACAGTTTTGTATTTAGCATAAGCCTTAGGCAGTCCCGTTTTTTGGTCTTTTACAACTTTTATTAAATCTGATTCGAAGACTTTTCCTGAACTGAGGGCATTTTCGACCTCACTTTGAACTTCTTTTGTAAGCCTTGGTTTTAGGTGGTTGTAGTCAATCAATGAAGTCAGATTTTCTGAAACATAAACAGTGACATCTTCTTTTTGGATAGCTTTTTCCGTATAAATCGACAAGTTCAATTTGTCAACTTCTGTTAATTTTGTCATGACTTCTTTTTTCATCTGATTGTCATTTTTATCCAGAAATGTCTTTACATATTTATAGGTACCGTCAAAAATCCCTTCTTTGTTTAAGTTTGCTTCTTTTGTGTAATAAGTGTTGTTAGCGATATTGCCTGTATAAAGCGGAGTGTCAAGGTATAATGTCGCTTTTTGTTTTGTGTTAATCATGCCTGCGAGATTTGAGATAAGTTCTTTTGGGACAATTGACATCCCGCCTGTATTTGAAAACGGCCTTATTTCTGAAGTCGGCATGCGAACAATGAGTTCCTCAGGTGTGTTTTCATTTCTTTTTACTGCACCGAGAATCCTTTTTCCTGCTTCGCCTTTTAGTTCCGATACCATTTTAGCTTCTGCTTCTCCTGAAACATCGTTGAAGACTGTTGCTACTTTCATATCTTTTCCGTTAACGTTTATTATTTTTGAGAAGAAGTTGTCTGTGGTTTCTGTGACAGCTTGTTTTATGCCACTTATTTTTTTATCAAAATCATTTCTTATGCTTTTTTCAACGCCGTCAATAATGCCGTCATGCCACTTTCCGAGGTCTTTGATTTCTTGTTGTGACTTGGAAAGAGTGTCTTTTACGTCGTTGAACTTTGTGCCAAGTTCTTTTAGCGCTTTCCCTGCGGATAAGTTTTTTCTGTGAATTACCCCAACCGCACACAATGAGGCCAATGCCAGCGCAGAACCTACAAATGCTGTTGTTTTTGCAAGTTTCAGATTTTTGTCATTGTTTTGGGGTGGAGATTGAGGCCCTGTTGATACATAATTCTTGTCTTGAGTGTTTTGCGAGTAGTTGAGTGTTTGAAACTTCTGTAAATTCGCAGCCAAATTGCCGCTGAAATTGATTTTTTTCACCGATAACATAATTGCCCCTAATCTTTAAACTAAATATTGATGCAGTGTTTATTAAAATAATATAAAAAACTACAATTATTATAACTACACACATGGGTATTGTCCAGCATAATATTTTTCTTAAAGGAGTTATCCTTGTTGAAAATTCTTTTATTAACATTGAAACTATTTACTATTTCTTATGTTTCGACGAAAATATGAGTTGTACGGATTTAAAAAACATGAGGTGTAAAATGAAAAAATCAGTTAACGATTTGGGCGAAATCAAAGGTAAAACCGCTCTTGTACGTGTTGACGTAAACGTTCCTATGGACGAAAACAAAAAAATTACTGACGACACAAGAATCAGAGCAATTTTACCGACAGTTCAATTCTTAAAAGATAAAGGTGCAAAAATTGTGTTGATGGCTCACCTTGGCAGACCGAAAGGTGAGTGGAAAGTTGAAGAATTTTCACTTGAACCCGTTGCCAAATATTTGGGCGAAGTTCTCGGCGAAGAAGTTTTGTTCGTAAAATCTCCTGTCGGTGAGGGTGCTGATAAAGAACTCGAAGCTTTGAAAGACGGTCAGGTTGCGTTGTTGGAAAACATCAGATTCTACAAAGCTGAAGAAGCGAAAGATGACGACATGACATTTGCTAACGAATTGGCAAAACTCGGTGATTTCTACGTTAATGACGCTTTCGGCGCTGCTCACAGAAACCACACTTCAACTGCAAAATTGGCTAAAGTTTTGAAACCTGCTGTTTCAGGCTTGTTGATGGAAAAAGAACTTTCTGCATTGGGCGGACTTCTTGAAAATCCACAAAGACCTTTCACTGCTGTAGTTGGCGGTGCAAAAATTTCTTCAAAAATCGGAGTTTTGGAAAACTTAATCGATAAAGTTGATAACCTCATTATCGGCGGCGGTATGGCTTATACTTTCATCAAAGCTAACGGCGGAAAAATCGGAAATTCAATCTGTGAAGATGACCAGATGGAAGTTGCAAAAGCTATCGAGAAAAAAGCTGCTGAAAAAGGCGTTAAAATTGTTATGGCGACTGATGTTTTGGCTGCTGATGATTTCTCAGGCAAAGGCACAAACGAAATCAAACCAGTTGATGAAATTCCAGACGGATTTGAAGGTGTTGATGCCGGTCCTGACACAATCAAACTTTTCTCAGATGTTCTTAAATCTTCAAAAACAATTTTGATGAACGGACCCGTAGGTGCGTTTGAAAATCCTATTTTTGCTGAAGGGACTAAAGCTGTCTTGGTTGCGATTGCAGATGCAACTAAAAACGGTGCTGTTTCAGTTATCGGTGGTGGTGACTCAGTTTCTGCGGCAAAATCTTTCTGCAATGCTGATGATTTCACTCACATTTCAACAGGCGGCGGCGCTTCTTTGGAGTTCATCGAAGGAAAAGTTCTCCCCGGTGTTGCTGCACTAGATGAGAAATAATTGATTTTAAGTCATAAAAAAAGCTCCCGATTCGGGGGCTTTTTTGCTATTATATTTTAAGACAAGGGAGAGAATATGCACACAATAATCGAACAAGCGGAAGAAAAAGTACAAGAATATTTTAAACGTGTTGACAAAATCAAAGAATTCAATCAGGCGAAGGTTCTTGAGGCTTTCAGAAAGAATAAAATTGGATTGGAACACTTTTCGACTGTGAGTGGCTATGGGCATGATGATTTGGGACGAGAGGCTTTGGATAAAGTCTATGCGGATGTTTTTAAAACTGAATCTGCAATCGTTCGTAATCACTTTGTCTCAGGTACACATGCGATTGCTTGCTCGTTGTTCGGCAATCTTCGCCACGGAGAAAAACTTGTCTCAGTTGTCGGAACTCCATACGATACGATGGAAGAGGTAATCGGCACAAGAGGCAATCACCGTGCTTCTTTGGTGGGGCATGGGGTTTCTTATGAAGAAATTGCTCTCAAGGATAATAATTACGTTGATTTCGATGCACTCGAGAAGCAAATAGATAAATCTGTGAATATGGTTACTATCCAACGTTCTCGAGGATATTCAACACGTCAGTCTTTGAGTATTGAGACCACAAAAAAAGTTATCGATTTAATCAAGTCAAAAAATCCAGATTGTATTTGTTTTGTAGATAATTGTTACTGCGAATTTGTTGAAGAGATGGAGCCTCTTGAAGTTGGTGCT
>CAZIVG010000054.1:0-9592 GCA_964542595.1 uncultured Muribaculaceae bacterium
CGGGGACGGAAAATATGCAAACAGGAAAATAATAAAAAGCCCTTCCGTTTTTAATTTCGGGAGGGCTTTTTGATTAGAAGTTGTATCCTTTGTTATTTATAATTGTTTTTACATTACTTTGGAATTTGTTGATTAGCAGGTTAGTATCAATTGTATAGACATAGTTATTGCTGGTAGTTGCCCATTCTGTACAATCGGTTAATGCAGCTTTCGATGCATTTTCAAGAATTGTGTTTAAGTCCGCATCGCTTATTCCTTTACCAACAAATTGTGCTTTTATTTTTGCTTTAAGTGGTCCAAGAATATCAGTTTCAGCCTTTTTTTGAATGTCTGCAGCGCTTTTCGGGCTTACTACTTGTACGGAATTGCTGATGCCTGCATCTTGTGCTATTGATGAGATGTTTGTGTTATAGAGGCTTTGGTAAGCAGCAGTTTCTTTTGCTTTTTTTTCTTCTGCAGCTTTTTTCTCTGCTTCGACTTCTGCAGGTGTTTTTCCGTTATTTGCGCAAAGAGAGTTGAAATTGTCAAAGAATACGTTAACAAGGTTTTTTACATTGTAAAGCATTCTTCCTTTTTTTGTGCCTGAACGTCTGTGAAACTCGAATGTATTTGAGGTACAGTCGAAGCTATCAGAGTTGTGTCTGTCAACTTCTGCTGAAAAGCTGTTTAATGTATTTTGAATTGCTTTTGTTATATATGCTTCGACTTCAGGAGTGCAGTTTTCTCCCAGCGTCGCTCTCAATGACGCAGCAGCTGATTCTAAGTCTGCCCTGGCTTGAGTTGTCATTGATGAAAGCATACCTTTTGATTGTTCTGCATAGTCTGAATTTCTTGATATACCGGCTGTGTAATCAGAAGAAATTGCAGAATTATACATCACATTGTTTCTGTCATAGGAACCCGGAATAGATGCTGTTTTGTTTTCTGTTTCTCCCGTTGAACCGTCGTCTGATCCACCGGGCTTATCTGTTTCTGTCAGAGAACCTGAGTTTACATTTTTGACGTGGGTATGTTCTTCGATCCACTCATCAGCTTGGTCTAAGTATTCAATAAGCACTTTTTGAAGTTTTTCTTTATATTCTGCTGAATTATGGCCAAACTCTTTGGCAATTTTGTCTAAATCTTTCTGTTCAGAGACAGGGAGCCACTGATTTACGTTTGCACATAATTTGTCAAAAATATCTTTTGCAATATTGTATTGAGGGTCTGTCGGATCCATTAACAAAGCATTGAGGATATAGTGGACGTCGAACTCTTGTTTTGTGTAATTCACTCCACCGTATTTTCCGTTTAAGGCATATGATTTTGAATCCTGTCCGTCTTCAAGATCCCCGAATACATAATCTGTTATGATAGCTGAGTTGAAACCGAAGTTTATTGTATCAATATTGTTGCCACTTGGCATGCCAAGAACTTTTCCAATTTCTTCTTTGCCTTGGATTTTTCTGTACGTACCTTGGTCATAATCAAACTCATAATATGTATCTTCATCTTGAGCCTGGTAAATAGCATTGTTTCCGCTGGACAAGTGTCTGAATGCATCAATCGTGTTTCCGTTTTTCCCGTCAGAAACATTTTGATTCCCTGTTTCAATGTAATTTTCGACTTTTTGATTGAAGTTTTGAATATATCCTTCTTTTATCAGCCAAGCTTCAAAAGAAAGATTTACTGCACGGTACTTAATGTAACTTTGATACATCGGGTAATATGCCTGATACGCTGTCAAGTCTTTTATTGAGCCTGATGAGCCAGTTCCGCCTACTCCTTGAACCATTTTATCTCCTGTCAGTTAATTAATTGTTTACATGTTGCATGTCGAACATTTGGGTTCAAAACTTTAGTGTTTTTTAAATTATTTTAATATAAGTTTACAAATCTCAATGAGATTAATATACAGCTTTTGTATAGTTATAAAGTGACCTAATGGTGGTATAATTAAATTATGTAGAATTTAAAGGAAATATTATGGTTAGTTCAATTAACAGTATAAGCGGTGCAATGGCAGATCAGGCTGCTAGTATGCAAATGCAGGTTAAGGCTTTGTCAATGCAAAAACAACAAGGTCAAATTGCTTTATCTCTTCTTGAAGGAGCAATGAATGCAGTTCCGCAAGACCCCTCAACTGTGACATCGGCGCAACTGCAGTCTCCGATTGATTTAAGAGTTTAGTTAAAAGCCGGCTCAAAAAGCCGGTTTTTTTATTTCTCTTCAATATAATAGGAAGAGATGATTTTTTAAAATTTCAAAGTTTTATAATTAAGTTATTAACAACAAAAGGATATGTTTTATGATATTGAATTATTCATCAAAAGAACAAATTCAAACCGCTGCAACAATGGATGCTTGGATGGCAAAGCTTTCAGAAGGCAAAAAGAGTATTCAACAGCTTCAAACGGAGATGCTTCAGAGTACCGCAGATACAGTGAAAGAAATTCAAGATAAAGCGATTGAATCTTCAAAAGAAGCTGCAAAAGAGGATGGCACAAAATCAGAAGGAGAGACTACAGCTTCTTCTCAAAAAAATGATGAAATCAAGGCACCTTCTGAGGTTACAAAGGCAGATTTAGAATCTCCGATTGATATTAAGCTTTAAATAACGGTGCTTTAATGATAGAAGATGCATTAGAGGTTCTTGAGAAAACCAAGGATAAATGCCGAACTTGCCAAAAATGTTCTTTGGGTTCAATGAGGACGAACTCGGTTTTTTCTGATGGAATACCGAACCAAAACCTTATGCTGATTGGAGAGGCTCCGGGATATTGGGAGGATCAGAAGGGTTTACCGTTTGTTGGCAAGGCCGGACAACTTCTTGATAAAATCTTTGAATCTGTCGGATTTTCGCGAAAGAAAGATGTTTATATCTGCAATACGATAAAGTGCAGACCCCCTGATAACAGGAACCCTTTACCTGAGGAAAAGACTGCTTGCAGAGAATATTTGGACTTGCAAGTTGGGGCTTTGCGTCCGAAGATAATTCTTCTTTGTGGAGGCGTTGCAGTGCAATCATTTTTGGAAGGTGCTCAGGGGATTACGAAAGTCAGAGGGACTTGGTACGACGGCCCTTATGGGGCAAAGATGATGCCGATTTTTCACCCTTCTTATCTTTTGAGAAATGATTCGCGAGAAAAGGGAAGCCCTAAATGGCTTATGTGACAGGATATCCAAGAAGTTAAAAGGGTTTATGACGAAATTGTTTTGCAAAAACATTAGAGATTTGTAACCCCAAAGAATTTCATTAAAAACAAAAGAATCAAAAGCTTAATCATAATCAATAATTATGTTTTGAACTTTTGATTCTTTCATTATCTTCTTGTTTTTGTGAGTGGATAATTTAGCAATTTACTAAAATATCATAAGTTGTTTGTGCGTCGATTCGGCCTTGTTCTCCGATTGCTGTTTTCCTTTGAGCGAAGCGTTCTCTAACTTTCTCAGCGGCTTCTTTAGCATTAATTTGATAGTCAGAAAGTTTCGTTTTCATTCCGATTGAATTGAAAAATTCTTCTACTTTTTTTATGGCAATTTTCGCTGTTTCTTCATCATTTCCATTTGCTCCGAAGACTTCTCTTGCTAGTTTTGAGAGTTTTTGTTTTTTGTTTTCGAATTGGCTTTCAAGGACTCTCGGCATCACGATAGCAAGGCTTTGTCCGTGGTCGATGCCGTAAAATGCGGTGAGTTCGTGGCCGATCATGTGGGTTGCCCAGTCTTGGACCTGACCCACAGACATCCAGAAGTTTAGTCCGCAAGTTGCACACCAGAAGACATTTGCTCTTGCGTCGTAGTCATTCGGGTTTTCAAGAACTTTTGGAGATTCTTGAATCAATGTTTTTAAAAGCCCGAGTTCCCAAGAGTCTTGCAGAGGTGTGTTTACATCGTATGTGCAGTATTGTTCCATTGTATGCACAAAAGTGTCAACAATTCCGTTAATTGTTTGGTTCATTGGGAGGCTGTAAGTAGTTTCCGGGTCGATAATTGAGAATTTCGGGTAAACTTTTGCGGAGTGGAATGCAAGTTTTTCATTTGTCGAAAGTCTCGAAATTACTGCGCCATTATTCATTTCCGAACCTGTTGCAGGAAGTGTTATTACATCAGCCAAGGGCAACGCGTCTTTGACCTCTAACGCTTTTGTGACAATGTCATACGCGCATTCGCCTTCATATTTTGCAGCAGCAGCGATGAATTTTGTCCCGTCCAAAACAGAACCGCCGCCGACAGAAAGGAGAAAATCTACATTTTCTTTTTTTATCATTTCTACTGCTTTCATGCAGGTTTCATATTTCGGGTTTGGTTCTATGCCTTCAAACTCAACTAGGTTATGGTTTTTGAGCGCTTCTTTAACTTGATCGTAAACGCCGTTTTTCTTTATTGAACCACCTCCGTAAATCATCATTACTTTGGCTTTTTTGTCTATTAATTCTGACAGCTTTTCAATCATTCCCTTTCCAAACAGGACTTTTGTCGGGCAGTAAAATTCAAAATTATTCATAACGTTTCTCCTTTTCTAACAGATTTGTTTTTCTAATTATACATAAAGTGCTTATTTTTTCTATTACAAAATGTGTTATTATTAATTTTGTATTTAAACAGGGGTTACTTCAGGAGGTTACTTTCGAATGATAAAAAAAGTTTGTGTATTTGCTTCTTCTTGTGATTATTTGGATAAAGTTTATTTCGAAGCGGCTGAAGAGCTGGGGCGTTTGTTGTCTTCAAACGGTATGGAAATGATATATGGCGGAAGTCGTTTGGGTTTGATGTGGGCTTGTGCAAAGGAAGTCAAAGACAGCGGCTCGAAGTTAATCGGGATTATGCCTGAGAAATTGAAGGAAATGGACGCACATTCCGGATATTGTGATGAATTCCATGTAACAAAATGCATGAGAACCAGAAAAGCAAAAATGGACGAAATGTCAGATGCAGTTGTCACATTGCCGGGTGGATTCGGCACTTTGGAAGAATTGAGTGAAATGATTGTGCAAAAACAATTGGGTTATAATTCCAAGGCGATTGTGGTTTTGAACACAAAAGGTTTTTATGATGAGTTATTGAAATTTTTTGACAAAATAATTGAAGAAAAATTTGCAAACAAGAAAGCTTCTGAGCTTTATTTTGTGGCGAATACACCTGAAGAAGTGATGGAGTATTTAAGAAATTATGATTCTGAGAAACATGTCGTAACGAAAGATGACATCTATGGGCGTTAGCCAAAGGAATATATCGGTGATTTTTATGAAAAAGATATTTTTGCTTTTTGTTTTTGTTTTTCTTGGATTCAGTCCTGTTTTTGGGGTGACGCTCAAGGGTAAGATTACATATACAGTTGACTCTGCAAGAGAAATTCTTTTTGAAGATGTGCCGATGAGTGTGGATGCATCTGTTTTTTCTTCTTTTAAAGTTGATCCCGATTTTAAGGAAAATAAAGAATGCATGAAAAACGGAATTGAGCCGGATGGCCGAATTCTCGAGGTTTTTAAACGAGGTGGTTTGAGTTTGGCTTATGCTGTTCAATACGATGAAAAGCCAAATTATTCCTTTTATTTTTTGAAAATGAACGGAGTGCTTGCGTTTTTTGATATTAACGATTTGCCTGCAGACATAAAAAATGAACAAGATATTAAATTCCCAATAAAGTCCTATCGATATGATTTTGGCGGAGAACTTATTGCGGCGGGGCTTTATGTCTCTGAAAACGAATATTTTTTGTATGATAAAAAAGGTCGATTGATTTCTCATAGAGTTGGGAATATAGGATATAACCGAAAGGGCAGAAAAATCTGGTCAGCGGAATAGTTTAATCGGATGAGTTTTAGTTATGTTTTTTTATTAGATTAAGGTAGTCTTCGGGATATGGTTTTTCTTCATCAACCAATTTGATTTTAAAAACATTTCTGTTAAGAGTGCCGATTGATATTTTTTCTGCAAACTCCACAAACTCCCTAGAATGAGCATTGTTTGGCAGTGATAAATGAATTGCTTTTGGGTTTTGAGTTTTAAGTTTTTCTATTATGGATTCTTTGAGTTTATTTTCTTGTTTTATAGGCAAATCAAAGCATTTTGAGAGTTTTCTGTTTAGGAGGATAAGAAAAAGATGTTCTTTTGAGTAGCCGAGGTTATAGGATAATGAATCGTGAATCAACTCTATGCCCGAATTCGATTGGCTACCTTCGCTTGAGAGTTTGTCTTTGCGGATGGTTTGCATTATCTCTATGTGTTCTTTGATTGTTTTGGGGTTTTGGTAGAAAAGAGAGGGTTGGCTTAATGCTAAATTGAGATAGTCAGTTGTTGTCAATCCTTGTGTTTCGAATGCTTTCGCTCCATCTCTGATTTTCGATTCAGTTGTTGATGGTGACAAAATGAAAAGAGCCGGTTGATTTAGCGCTGCTTTTAAATATTTTTTTCCATCGAGTTTTTCTTTTTTAAACCGTTTAATAACTTCTCGAATGTTTTTTTCAAGGGTTTTTGGTTTTTGGAAGAATAATTGGGGCGATTTACACGCAGCACTTATGAATGCTGCTTCATTCAGTCCTAAGTCTTCAAGCGATTTTATAGTTCCGTTTATGTTGTTTATGATTTTGTCAGGACTTTGGTAAAACTGTGGTTGGAGTATGAGTGCTTTTATATATTTTTTTGAGGTTAAGCCGCTTGAGGAGAATCTTTTTACCACTTCATTGACGTTATAAAAGGTTTTTTCGCTTGGTTGAGTGAACAGTTTTGGGTATCTGCATGCACATTTGTTGAAGTAACACTCAGGAGTCAGGCCTTCTTTTTTGAACAGATTTGCGGTCGTTTCTATGTTTTTAATTAAATATTTTTGGTTGCTTTTTATTATATAAGGATTTTTTTTTATTTATTTTTAAATGTCGTCGGCCCTTAGTTTTTTGTATGGACAAACAGATATGAACTCATTCATAAACCTTTTTATGTTTTCGGGCATGGTGTTGTTATGATATTGGATTTGGATCAGAGAACTTTTCAAGTCTTGAGAAACTCTGTTTGAGCCTTTTTTAACTTGTTGAGAAATCTCCTTGTACGTCAGTGGTTTTTGTTGTTCCGTATATCTTAGATAGAGGATTTTTTTTCTTTGTTCATCAAGTTTTGAGTTATCAATTAGGGTATCAATTTTATTAAGATAGGCTTCCTTTTCTTCTTGCGATATCGTTATCATCCCTTCATAGTAGTTATTGTCCGGTATAAAATTTGAAAGTGTTGTCGTTAAGTCTCCAACAGGTTTATCTAGGCTCATCGCACTGCTTATTCTTGAGTTTTTGTCTCGTCTTATTCCTTTCAGGAGAGAGTTTATTGTTTCTTGAGGATTTTCCATTTTATCAATGTTGTTAAGTATTTCAAACAGTTTCAATGCAGTAATTTGGAATATCTCATCTTGTTCGGATTTTTGAAATGCTTTTTGATTTGCTGATTTTCTGATATCAGCTTCTAAAAGTTTATAAATCTTGAATTTTAATGAATCCGCTTCTTTTTGCGACTTGGCTTTTGACAAGCTTTTAAGGCTTTTTTTTAGTTCATCGCTTTGTGTAGAAGGGTTTTTCGGGGTGGATTTAAAAGAAATGTAGATGGGTTTGTAAAAAATATTCATTTTAAAAAGTTTTTTTATTTGATCCGCTTCCTGTGTTTCCCAATAGTTTTTCAAGTAGTTGATCGCTTTTTGAAGTGCGCTGGTAGTTGTCGGCAAAGATTCCTGTACCTTTGTTTTGTCTTCCGCTTTTCATGTTTTTAAGTCTGCTTTGTGCTTCTGCAACGGCTCTTTCCAGGTTCGTCAGGTCAATTGAACTTGTGTCGTAGTGGTTGTTATGGGCAAAGAACTTTATTGATTGGGCATTTTTTATGAAGTTTTCAATCGCTTCCATGTTCTGGTTTGATACAGCTTTTATGTTCAAGTTTGCTAATCTTTCTTGAAGAACATCTGTGTTTTCTTGTAAGATTTTTTGATGGATTTGTTCTTGATGTTCTGCCATTCTTGCTTTGTATTCTTCAATAGACTCTGTGGCTTTTCTGATATTTTGAGCACTCAAAAACATCTGTTTTGCTTGCTGCCTTTTGACATCAGAAGAGAACGGTGAGGATAGATATGCATTTATGTCAAATTCGTCTGCCATTTTGTGCTTTCGTTTTCTACGTTAATTCAGTGTATCTTGTATTATACATAAAAACAGAAAACAAAAAAATTTGCGCAAAATTTGTAAATATTATAGTATATTTCTTGTATCATCCTTTAAGAGGCAAGAATGAACACTATTACTTGGAATTCAACATTTGATGTGGGTATTGAAGAAATTAATCTCCAGCACAAACAGCTCATTTTGATATTGAATCAGCTTTATGTTGCGATGGAAGACAAAACGGATAGAGACGCTTTGGCAAAGATTCTTATGGATTTAATCAACTATGCTAAGGTCCACTTTGCAACAGAAGAAAAGTTTATGAAAGAATATGGCTATCCTGATTATGAGGCTCACAAAGAAGAACATGAATTTTTTAAGCAGAAATTAAATGATTTTTGTAAAGAATACAGAGAAGACAAAATCATGCTTTATTTTGAGATGGCCGTTTATATTAAAAACTGGATATCCAATCATATTTCTGATGTGGACAAGAAATATGCACCTTTTTTGACGGGGAAGGGTTTGAGATAGGCCATAGTTTTTTGATTAGTATGGAAAGGGGGATGATAATATTAAATTAAAGGTTTATAAAACATCCCAACATTGTAACTATTATCTGGGTCTATAGGTTGTTTGGTCGTCTTATCTACATAATCATAACCTACTCCCTCAAAAACATTCAATCCTAAATACTTTTTGTCTGAAACTTTTACTTCATCAAAAAAGCCTTTACTGGCTTCTGTGACCTTATATAACATTACCTGACCAACACCTGATGAATCATAATCATACTTTAGATAACAATCTTGAATTATTCCTGTTTTTGAGTTTAATTTTTCACTTTCAAGCATAATGTAACCTATTATTTTATTTTTTGAATTTTTGGCTAATAAAATCGTGGAGTTCCTGTCTTCTTTATTTAGAAATTTTAGAAGATGATTTTTGATATCTTTTAGCCACTCTGTTTTATCTATAGCTTCGTAAATTTTGACGTCTTCTCTTTCACTATTGCGAAGAAATTTATTTGTTTCCCTTTCCCTTAATATTTTTGCCAATTGAGCAACATCTTGAGAAGCACAGATTTCTTCTATTTGTACTTTTTCGACATAAGGAGCTTTTCTCGCTGGAACCATCGTATATAAATTGACAGGTTTTATGGGTGAATTTTTTGAACCAAAACTAATTCTTTGTATTTGCATTTACAATAAGCCTCTTAAATTGTTTTATAATTGAATAAAATACAAACAAAAATTATTTTGCTTCTCTTTTATAAATCTTTGAAATAATTTTGAAAAATGGTGGAGGCGAGGGAGGAACAAAATAACAAACGGAGTCTTGCAAAAACAATTAAGTATTGTTTTTGACTATCTTGACAAAATAGTTTGAGTATAAATTAACACTCGGTTTGAGAATTTTTAACAGAGGGCTTGATTACTTGGGGCAATTTGAAATTCAAAAATGTTTTTATATAATTAAGG
>CAZIVG010000055.1:0-9577 GCA_964542595.1 uncultured Muribaculaceae bacterium
CATTGAATAAGGTGTTCCGCCTGCAAAAATTGTGCAGTTTTTGTAAACAGGATAACCCGGGTCAGGAACGAGTGTGTAATCTCCTTCATCAACAAAAGCAAAGAAAACGTGTGCGATGGCTTCTTTTGAGCCGATGTTAGCAAGCATTTCAGTGTCGGGGTTCAACTCAACACCGAAGCGGTTTTTCATCCAATCACAAGAAGCTTTTCTGAACGATGCTGTGCCATTGTAAGGCGGATAATCGTGGTTCGCGGGGTTGTCGATTGCTTTGTGCATTGCTTCAACGACTGTCGGGATGGTCGGAGTGTCGGGGTCGCCGATTCCGAGAGAAATTATGTCGTGGCCTTTTGCTTTGGCTTCTGCAATTCTTCTGTCAATTTCCGCAAAAAGGTATGGCGGGATTTTATTTAGTCTTTCTGACTGTCTCATCTTAATTCTCCTATACGTAAATCTCGTAGAAAATTATAACATAATCAGATTTATTTGTTGTTACGGTTCATAAATTCCAAAAAACTGTCCCAAGATGTCTCGGACTGCCCCAGATCGCTTTGTGCATAGCGTTTTTCGAATTTTTCAAGTTCTTTTTCTATTTTGTAATCCTTTTTGAATCGGTTGATTAAAGCATCGTTGTTTCTGCAAAAATCATAGTTTTTGTCGAAAAATGCCACCACATCTTTTTTTGAAAAATAGTTTTTCAAATTTATATCAAACTCTTTTCCACAGTCTCGATACAAATCCACCCAGTTTTCCAAAACAGGCACATTCGACAATCCCAACTCCTCTGCAAAAAGTGCAGGATATGATTCAAAGTGTTTTTTTATATCCTCGAGTTTTTCGTTTTGGTTAATTCTGTCTGTGAACATCGTGTTAATGTCTTCTTGCAAGAGTTTTTTGACCTCTTCGTATTTACCGCTTTTTATCGGATTTTCTTTTTGAACACGAGATTTTTTGAGGCTTCTTATGAATTTGACAGCAAAATCTCTTTCTTCCTTGTTAAGCTTCATGTTATTAATAAAATCCAACGAAAGAATATCCGTGCCTTTTTGTTTTTCAGTCATAAGATACTTTTGAACCTTTGTGGCAACAGGGTTTGAGAGTCTTTCCATATTTGTATCGAACATTTTTGCAAAATAAGTCCAAGTATTTCTTGTGTTTTTATTCAAAATATGTCTTAGATTCACCATGCATCCGCCAATGTCGGTGTTTATGTTGTTTATCGTGTCGCCCGATGGGTCGAGATTTACAAAATATCCTCGTGATTGCTGCATTTTTCCAATCGGGGCTTTAGATTGTTTGTCAACAAACTTTGAAAGAATGAATCCGCCTCTTTCCTCGTTTGCAGAGACTTTTACGGTGAAAGGTTTTGCAAAACGCCCGTGCGCGCCTCTTTTGTAAGCGGTTATTGCATTTTGAGGTTCATAGCCCCGACCGTGTCCTCTTTGAAAATAGTCGCCAAATCCCCATTTGCAAGCGCGTTCGCTTCTAAAACCAGACAAGGCATAAGAATAGTCACCGACATCCAGTCTTTGGCAGTTTTTAATTGCGCCGCTGCCTGCGTAGGATATTTTTATATCATCTCTTTTCAATATTTTTTTTAGTTCTTTAAGGATAAATTCGTGGTCCAATAAAAAATCCGCAGGGTCAATCTTTGCCCATCCTTTGAATTTACCCTCACCTTGCAGCCAGTCTGTAATTCTAGCAAATTCCGATAAAATATCTTGCACCTGTTGTGTTACGCTTGCACGTTCTTGTTTCGGGAATGATTTTATCCAGTCATAAGGAAGCGCGCCGACATTTCTGTTTGTGTCAGGCTTTAATTCAAGGTACTTGTTCAAGTTTTCCGCGTTGATACTCTTCTTTTGAAACCAATGATAGAGATTTCTGTTTTTGGGAATGTTAAACATACTTTTTTAAGTCTTAAACAAGAAAAAAATTGCGTTAAAAATGAAAAAAATAACAATTGTATCCGGGTGACTTAGCCTGCGTGTGCCGATTGCTTTGTATTCAAAATGGTTTGTCTGTGATAGAATCATTTTAAATAAAACCAGAGACTTGAGGATTTTTTATAATGATAGATTTATTGCTAAAACTTTTGGGTAATCCAAACGAAAATAAAGTTAAAAAAATGATGCCGATTGTTGAGCATATAAATAAGCTTGAACCTGAAATGGAAAAGCTTGCCGATGAGGAATTGAGGGCCAAAACACAGGAGTTTAAAGAGCATCTGCAAAAAAGAGAATTTTCATCAGACTTCAAAAAAGACCGTGCGCTAGAGAAAAAAGCACTCGATGAGATTTTGCCTGAAGCTTTTGCTGTTGTGAGAGAAGCAGGGAAACGTGTTTTGAATATGCGTCACTTTGATGTCCAATTAATCGGGGGAATTTTCCTCCATAACGGACACATCGCCGAAATGAGAACTGGCGAAGGTAAAACGCTCGTTGCGACATTGCCCGCATACCTTAATTCGCTTACCGGAAAAGGAGTTCACGTTATCACGGTAAATGACTACCTTGCAAAACGTGACAGCGAATGGATGGGCAGGATTTATCGCTTCCTCGGACTTTCTGTCGGTGTAATCCTCTCTAACAATCGTGATATGGATGAGTTTGAACGTAAAAAAGCAGCTTATGCCTTTGATATTACTTACGGAACGAATAATGAATTCGGTTTCGATTATTTGAGAGATAACATGGCGGGAAGTGTTGAAATGCTTGTTCAACGCCCTTACAACTACGCTATCATCGACGAGGTGGATTCAATCTTAATCGATGAAGCAAGGACACCTTTGATTATTTCAGGACGTTTGGAGCAATCTGCACAAATGTACCAAACAATGTCAAAAATCGCACCGCAATTGAAAAAGGACCTTGATTACGAAGTTGACGAAAAAAACAAAAACGTTATCCTTTCAGAAGAAGGAATTGACCGTGCGCAATCACTTTTAGGGGTTGAGGACTTGTTTGATGTGTCTTCGCAATATGCACATTATCTGCTTCAAGCGCTTAAGGCAAAAGAGCTTTACCAGAAAGACACGGATTATGTCGTTCGAAATGGTGAAGTTATGATTGTTGACGAATTCACGGGTCGTTTAATGGAGGGAAGACGCTGGTCTGATGGGTTGCACCAATCAGTTGAAGCAAAAGAAGGCGTGAAAATCCAAGACGAAACCCAGACTCTTGCGAGCATTACTTTCCAAAACCTTTTCAGGCTATACCCGAAACTCTCAGGGATGACGGGTACTGCGATGACCGAAGAGGCTGAATTCGGAAAGATTTACAACCTTGAAGTTACAACAATTCCGACAAATCGACCGGACATCAGAATTAATATGTCCGATGTTGTTTACAAGTCGCAGAAACAAAAATATATCGCGGTTGTGAATGAAATAGAAGAAATGCACAAAGCAGGAAGACCGGTTCTCGTTGGTACAATCAGCATCGACAAGTCAGAATATCTTTCAGAACTCTTGAAACAAAGAAAAATCCCTCACAACATTTTGAACGCAAAACATCACGAGCGTGAAGCCTATATCATCGCGCAGGCAGGGCGTTCCGGTGCTGTTACTATTGCTACAAATATGGCGGGAAGAGGTACTGATATTCTTTTGGGTGGGAACCCTGAATATCTTGCAAAAGAAGAATTGGACAAGAAAAATATCACACCCGAAAACTCTGAAAATTATGAAGAATTAAAAGAAGAAGCACTCACAGAGGCAAAAGCCTTGACCGAAGCTGAACATGACAAGGTTGTTGAGGCAGGTGGTTTACACGTTATCGGTACCGAAAGACATGAATCTCGCCGTATCGACAACCAGCTTAGGGGCCGTGCTGCAAGACAAGGCGACCCCGGCTCGACAAGATTCTTCCTTTCTTTGGAAGACGATTTGATGAGGATTTTCGGCGGTCAGCACATCATAAATCTTATGAACACACTCAACGTTGAAGAGGACATGGCGATTGAGTCAGCCCTTATAACAAGACAAATTCAGGCTTCACAAAGAAAAGTTGAGACTTACCACTTTGATATAAGAAAAAGCGTCCTCGAGTACGACGATGTTATGAACGTTCAAAGAGAAAAATTCTACCAACAAAGACGAAGAGTCTTGAAGGGTGAAGATTTGACAGGCGATATTTATTTTATGATTGAAAAAGAAATGGATAGAATCATAAAAAGTTACATTTCTCCCGGTCAAAATCCTCAGGAATACATTTTTGACGACCTTCAAAGCATGATAAGAGAGGTTCATTCTCTGATCCCTCAACTCTCGTATCTTGAGGTGAAAGACATTCAAGGCTTGAGTTATGAGTCAATTTTTGAGAAGTTTAAAAAACTCGCAATTGATGCTTATCGTGAACATGAAGAAGCTACAATCAGATTCTACAACGATATTCAGCAGCAATACGAAGAAAACTTCTTCCCTGAAGAACCTTTTGCTCCGACTAATGTGATGAGGAACATTGAAAAAGATATTCTTTTAAGGGTTGTGGACAACAAGTGGATTGACCACCTTCACAACATCGATATGCTCAGAGACGGAATCGGTTTGCGCGCTTATGGTCAGAAGGATCCGCTTATTGAATACAAGCGTGAAGCTTATGATCTGTTCAATAATATGATGTATGAAATCCAGAGCGAAACCGTGAAGTATTTATATCGAACACGTTTTGGGGTGCAGATTGTGAATAGAAAAGATGATGAGATTATTCAGACTCAGCTTTCGCAAGCTGCTCAACAGTTCAAGGCTCCTGCTGAGGACGATGATGTTGTTGAAGGGCCTGTGCAAAGGGGTGACAAGGTCGGTCGCAACGACCAGTGTCCTTGTGGCAGCGGCAAGAAATTTAAAAATTGCTGCGGCAAGGAATAGGGTTATTTTATATTAAATCATCTGACTACAAAACAAACATAACGATAAATGCTGCGAAAATCAGCGCAGGACCGAACGGCAGCACCGTAGGATTTGAGCCTTCTTTGATTGAAGAGACAAGAAGCTTGCACGTGTACAATCCGGTGCAGGCAACAAGCAGGTATGCAAACCAGTGAAAAAGGTTTGAGTCAAAAACTTTAAACGCTTCACCCAAAGCGAAAAGAACTGCCGAAACAATAAACAAAACCAGCGAGGACAAAAGTTTGAAATTTTTGTCTTTGAAAAGCTTGAAAATGAATGAAGGGACACATAAAATTCCCCAGACCAAAATGCTTAAAATGAAAATGACTATAATATTAGAAATGCCGAAAAACGCTCCCAGTGCGCCTGTGATATACGCGTCGCCTTCTCCGAAGCAGTCTTTTTTTGTTATAAGTTTACAAATAAACGCTATTCCGCTCATCACTCCAACGCCTGCAATCAGACCCAACACTGAGTAAATGAAAGTTTGATAAATCGAAATATCGAAGCTGAAAACGTAAAAGTGAATTTTTGTGTGGTTGATGTTTGCAATGTTAAAAAAGTTATAAAGCAACCCCAGTGTGCCCAAAATGTAAGCATGCCCGTCAAGAATCACCTTTTCTTTTATGTCTGTCACCGCAAGCACTATGAAAAGCGATGAAGCTGCCGTTAAAAATACCAAATTCAAGTTAGCGCTGAGGTTTGCGCCGACTTGTCCGAATTTGTAGAAAATTAAAGCAAAAATTAGCCCTGTAAAAAGTTCTACGAGGGGATATTGCGGACTTATTTTTTCTTTGCAATATCTGCATTTACCTCTTAAAAATAAATACGAAAAAACAGGAATGTTATCATACCAAGAGAGTTTGTGGTCGCATTTTGTGCAATGAGACGGCGGCAGGACGATTGACTCTCCGCTCAGTCCTCTCAAAACAACCACGTTTAAGAAGCTTCCGACACAAAGTCCTATTACAAAGACATAAATCGTCCAAAAAATAAATTCGCTCATCTTTACTCCCAAAAAGCCTATGCTTCTTGCTTTTCCTTAACAATATCGTATAACAGGTTCAGTGCTTTTTTCAGTTTTCTTGAGACCTGCATCTGTGAAATTCCCAATTGATTGGCGATTTCGACCTGACTCATATCTTTGAAATAAGTCATTTCAACAATCTGTTTCAGCGTAGGTTCAATCGTTTCAAGACATTCTGTGAGCATGATTCTGTCTTCACAAAGACTTTGCATATTTTCATAGCTTACGTCAGCAATTTTGTCGCCCCAGTTCGAAAAATCGTCATCATCTTGAAATGTTAATTGGTCAAGAGAAAGAGTCGTTTTTCTTCTGTCTGCATCCATCGCTTCTTTAACCTTGTCAATCGGGAGTTCCATTTTGTCTGCAATTTGTATGTCAGAAGGCTTTTCGCCCATTTCTTCAATCAATTCCATAGTCATTTTGTGGACACGATAGGCAAGTTCCTGAATTGCTCTCGGGGCCTTAATCATGGAGGCCTTGTCTCTCAGGTAGTGACGAATTTCTCCTGTAATCAGATAAGTGGCATAAGATTTGAAATTTCGGCTGATTTCAGGATTGTAAAGACGAATTGCTTTTATCAGGCCAAGGCTGCCGACCTGAATGATATCTTCAACAGGGTCAGTAGCCCTTCTTGCAAGCATTCTTGCAACTTTTTTGACCAAAGGCATGCAGGTGATTGCAATTAAGTTTTGCAACTGTTTTTTGCTCTTTTCTGAATTTACACTTTGGTATTCTTCAAGCCATTGAACAACCTGCTCGAAGTCAATACCGCTTTGGATTGTTTCTATCAATATTAAAGCCTCTCTCATCTTCTTCACTTAATTATATCATTTCTAAAAAAATTTTGGTACAATGAAACAATGAATTATTCAGAATCTAAATTAGAAATTGTAAAATTCGGAAAAAGACTGGGAGACAAGAACATGACTCCCGGAACGTCAGGAAATATCAGCCTAAGGGTTGGTGATGTTGTTTTAATTTCCGGCTCAGGCACCTGCCTTTCTGATTTGGATGAAGCAACAATAACCGTAATGGATTTGGATGCGAATGTGCTTGAGGGGCCTAAGCCCTCTAGCGAAAAGAATTTGCATAACGCTATTTATAAACTCCGTCCTGATTTAAGTTCAATTGTTCACTGCCACGCACCCTATGTTTCGACTTTTGCGGTGTGTCACATTCCTTTGTCAAAGCCGATAATTTCTGAAAATGTTTTTTATTTCGGTGAAATTCCGCTTGCGCCATATGCAATGCCGTCTTCTGATGAGTTGGTCAGCCACACTGCGCCTTTGTTTTGCGGGCATGATGCGGTTCTTCTTGCCAACCACGGGATTATCATCGGGGGCAAGAATTTAAAGGATGCTTATTACAAAATGGAAACAGCCGAGACCTATGCTCAGATTTATTTGAATTCTATGCTTTTGGGAGGGGCTAAAGACCTTTCGAATAAAGACATTGAGCAGATTTATGAATTGCGGAAAATGATGGGTAAAGCCTGATTTATTGGTTGTGTTTTTTCGATTTTCGAAATCTCTAAAATTTAGTTTTGTAAATATTACCCGATAGAATTAGTTCTCTGGGGTTATATTTTATAAATAATTGTGATATAACTATGTCTAAGCAGACTCACGAGGTCGATGATTATATATATTATTAAGAAAAAGCGTAAAAACGCAAAAGGAGAGATTTTATGACAGTAGGTCAATTCGTATTTATGTTACACTCCCACCTTCCTTACTACAGAAAAGCCGGCATGTGGCCTTTCGGGGAAGAAAACCTCTATGAATGTATGGCAGAAACATATATTCCGTTGTTGAATGCAATTTCGGAACTGTATGAAGACGAAGGAATAAAAGCCAAATTGACAGTTGGGATTACCCCTGTTTTGGCTGAACAATTGGATGATGAACACTTGAAACAAGGATTCATCGATTACTGTGATGCTCGAATCAAAGCTATTTCAGGCGATTTGGAAAGATACCCTGACCCTGAGGTTGCTCACTCACAGCATTTGAAATATCTTGCAAAATACTACTTTGACTGGTTTAATCATATCAAAGACAGCTTTGTAAACAGATACGGAAAAGACCTTATCGGTGCTTTCAAAAAATATCAAGACCTCGGATGTATTGAAATCACTACATCAGGCGCTACTCACGGTTTTTCACCGCTTTTGGCCACTGACTCTAACTTGAACGCACAGTTCAAAGTCGGTTCTGACACAACAAAAAGACTTTTCGGAAAAAAAGCAAAAGGCGCTTGGCTGCCTGAATGTGCTTACAGACAAGGTTATGAATACATCGGAAAAGATGGTCAGAAAAAGTGGAGACCTGCTATCGAAGTAGCTCTTCAAAACAATGACATCGAATATTTCTTTACAGAATCTCACGTAATCGAAGGCGGAAATTCTATCGGAAACAGACGTGTAATAGGAGTTTACGGAAACATCGAATACATCCCGCTTCCTGAAAGAGAAGCTACAGGTTATGACACTTATTCTGCTTATTGGCTGCCTGACGCTCAAGTGGCTGTAATGGGAAGAAACGACAGAGCCGGATTCCAGGTTTGGTCGGCTGCTGACGGTTATCCCGGTGACGGCTGCTACAGAGAATTCCACAAAAAAGACGACAAGTCAGGTGGACACTATTGGAGAATTACTTCTTCAACTACTGACCTTGGCGACAAAATGCTTTACGACCCCGTATTGGCAATGTCTCAGGTGAACTTGAACTCTGACCACTACACTACAATGTTGTTCCACTTGTTGAACGATCATAAACTTTCTACAAACAAAGAAGGTCTTGTAATGGTTTCATTCGACACAGAATTGTTCGGACACTGGTGGTTCGAGGGTGTTGAATTCATCAAACAAGTAGTAAGAAAACTCAACAACTACCTTCCGCAGGTTGAAAGAATGACAGCGGCAGAATACTTGAAAGCGCACCCACCAACAGAAGCTATCCAAATCCCTGAATCATCTTGGGGACAAGGCGGTCACTTCTATGTATGGCAAAACCACCTCACAGAGTGGATGTGGCCAATCATTCACGGTTGTGAAAAACGCATGATTGATATCGCTGCGAAGTATGAAAAAATTCCTGAAAACAAGCTTCTTCACAGAGCATTGAACCAATTGGCGAGAGAGAATCTTCTTCTTCAAAGTTCAGACTGGCCGTTCTTAATCACAACTTGGCAAGCTAAAGTTTATGCCACTGACAGATTCAGAGAACACGTTGAAAGATTTGAATTCATTGCTGACATGATTGATGCGAACAACATTGATGAGCATGAACTGTCTCAAATTGAATCAATCGACAACCTTTTCCCTGTAATCGACTACAGAGCATATTTGCCGATTGAAGAGGGAAAAATTCCTCAACAGGAAGAAAAGCTCAAACCTTTATATGAGTAATTAAAACCAAAAGAGTCTCAAGAAATTGAGGCTCTTTTTTCTTGTGCGCTTGTAATCAAGCGTGATACAATTAAGCCATGCTTTATTTTTTTCACGGACAAGAAGATTTCAACATTGAACTTGAGATTCAAAAACTCAAGTCAAAAGTCGTTGATAAAGCTTTTGTTGCTACGAATTATCGTGTTTATGACAACCCGAAATATCAGGACTTGATTGATATTTTGAGGACTCCGTCTTTGATGTTTGGTAATATTTT
>CAZIVG010000056.1:0-9509 GCA_964542595.1 uncultured Muribaculaceae bacterium
GTATATTGTACCATAAAAATAATAATATACCATATAGATATAATGATGTTGTGATGAGACTTTGTTGTCAATAAGAACTAAAATGTCGTTATGGACATTAGCAATTGGTCAAACAGAGATTTAATAAGATTTTTAACGAGTCGCTCGGCGGTTACTCAAGCTAAGCTATCAGAAGAAGTTTTCAAAAAGCTTGGCAGGGACGTTTTGCCTTCGGCAATGACTAACAGAATCAAAAGAAATGGCTTGAAACTTGAAGAATTTCAAGTGATTTGTGAACTTTTGGGATACAGACTGATTCTTGAAGAGGTTGAAAAAGTAATTAACCCATTTTAGGCAAATGAAGCGCCTCGCCGTTTAGGTCTGCAATCGCTTCAAAAACCGCTTCCGAGTAAGTCGGATGCGCAAAAGTCGTGTGCAAAACTTCTTCGGGCGAAATCCCGTTGTCAATCATCAACGCAAATTGCTGAACCAGCGAAGAGGCCTCCGGTGAGACAATATGCGCGCCGACGATTTTTTTATCAACCGACAAAACCTTCACGAACCCGTCAATCTCGTCATCCGCTTGAGCCTTGCCCAGTGCGGCAACAGGGAAGTTCGAAACCTTGTAATCCACGCCCGCGAGCGATTGTTCTGTTTTCCCGACCCAAGCGATTTCCGGGTTTCCGTAAATCACAGACGGGACAGTGTTAGTATCGAAATGAAACTCTTTTTTGTCGGCGATAAAATCCACAACAGCAATCGCCTGATGGATTGCGGCGTGCGCCAATTGGACTTTTCCGTTGACATCCCCGATGGCAAAAACGTTTTTCATCGAGGTTTCGAAATATTCGTTCACTTTGATAAATTTGCCGTCTTTTTCGAGCGTGAAATCCTCGCAAAGCGGCATCACAGGCTCTCTTCCGATTGCGCAAAGAATCATGTCAGGGTGGAGAGTTTGGCCGTTTGAGAGGGTGACGGATTTGTTTTCCGTATTTTCGATTTTTGTGCCGGTAAAAATCTTGATTTTATCCTTTTTGAAAAGTCTGTCGAGCCTTTTGGAAACCTCAAAATCCGCTTGTGGAAGGAGTCTTTCATCAAGTTCCGCGATTGTGACGTTCTTGTCTAGTGACGCAAAAATCCTTGCCCATTCGCACCCGATTGCGCCTGAGCCTGCAATCAAGATGTTTTCGGGCAGTTTTGACAACTCCAAAACCTGATTCGAATTCAAAATAAATTCTCCGTCCGCCTCGAGTCCCTTGATTTGAGCGGGTTTTGAGCCAGTTGCGAGGATTGTGTTTTTGCAGTCGTAAAAAAGCCCGTCCGCTTCTATTTTGTTTTGTTCACAAAGTTTCGCTTCGGCTGAAACAATTGTCACTCCGTAGCCTTGGACAAGTTTTGTGAGTGATTTTTGGATTTTTGAGACGACATCGTTTTTGCGTGCGTGAATTTTTTCGTAGTCGTAGGCTTTTTCGCCGATTGAGACGCCGAATTTTTCTGCTTTTTTCAGGTTTTTGTAAAAATCAGCGCAGTGCAAAATTGTTTTGGTCGGGATACAGCCTTTGTTCAGGCAGACTCCGCCCATGCAGTCTTTTTCGAAAAGGACGACGTTTAAGCCTTTTTGTGATGCACGGATTGCCGCGCTGTAGCCTGCGGGGCCGCCTCCGATTATGCCGATGTCAAAAGAATTTTCCATAAAAACCTCGATAAAATTTTCACCTTAAATCTTTTAAATAATGAGATTAAATACTAAAAAACTCTTTTTTCTAGCTCGATTCACTATCGTGTCATAGGCGTCGAAAAAAGAATTTTTCAGTATAATTTTTTAGTTAAACTAGCAGCTGACAGCAGTTTTCGATTTTTTGATTGCGTCAACGACTTTTTCTGCGATTTCTTTTTGCTCTTCAGCCGTCAATTCAGCGAACATCGGCAAACTCATAACGAGTTTTGTGTTTTCTTCAGTGTGCGGAAGGTCGCCGATTTTGTAGTTAAGGTGCGCGTGAACTTTTTGCTGGTGAAGCGGAATCGGGTAGTAAATCATTGCGCCGACGCCGTTTTCGTTAAGCATTTTTTGAACGGCATCACGGTTTGGAACTTTGATTGTGTATTGGTGGTAAACGCAATAAGTGTCTGCCAATTCTTTGGGCGTGACAACTTCTTCACAGCCTTTGAAAAGTTCGTTGTAACGGTTTGCGACTTCTCTTCTTTTTTCGTTCCACTCGTCGATGTAATTCATTTTTACACGTAAAATTGCTGATTGAATTTCGTCAAGACGGCTATTTACGCCGATTTCGTCGTGGTGGTAGCGAACTGCTCCGCCGTGGTTTCTCAACGCAATCATTCTGTCTTTCAGGTAGTCGCTGTTAGTTGTTGCCATACCGCCGTCGCCCATTCCGCCGAGGTTTTTAGTCGGGAAGAAGCTGAAAGCGCCGATGTCGCCGAACGAACCGACTTTTTTACCTTTGTAAGTCGCGCCGATTGCTTGGCAGCAGTCTTCGATTACGTAAAGGTTGTAGCGTTTTGCGATGTCCATGATGACATCCATATCAGCAGGCTGACCGTAAAGGTGAACCGGCATAATCGCTTTTGTTTTGGGGGTAATTTTATCTTCAATCGCTTTTGCGTCAATGTTGAACGTGTCGGGGTCAATGTCAACGAAAACAGGAGTTGCGCCGACGATTTCGATTGATTCTGTTGTTGCAACGAAAGTGAATGCAACCGTGATGACTTCGTCGCCTTTTCCGATGTCGAGTGCTCTCAATCCCAAGTGAAGCGCGTCTGTTCCGGAGTTTAGGCCGATGGAATGTTTTACGCCGAGGTATTGAGCCATTTCTGACTCGAGTGCTTTTGTATTCGGTCCGAGAATGTAAGCGCCTGAACGAAGAACGTCAACGACCGCTTTTTCAATCTGTTCACCTGTTTGTTTGTACTGTCTTTTTAAGTCAACTATCGGAATCATGTAAATCTCCTTTTTCTCAAATCCTCGTTCCATCCTCTTATTTTACCACCGCCAAAGGCGTCCTTTATAAAATCTTTACAAGAAAACAGGTCCGTTAATTGTATTTAATTATATTATTTGATAAGATGACTCTGTATTATTTGTATATTTATATGGATTAAAAATATGTCAGAATTTGAAATGCCGAAGAAATTTAAAAACCCTAAGAAAAACGGACCTTGGAAACAGTTTTTTATAATGCTTTTCTCGTTCATACTCGCGGGGGTAATCGGAGTGAACCTTTATCTTGCTTCGCTTCCGCCGATTCAGCATTTGGGCGACTTCAAGCCGAATGTCGTGACGAAAATCTATTCGTCTGACGACGAGGTTATAAAAACTTTCACAGCTTACAAATTTGAAAAAGTTGATATAAAAAATGTTCCTGACAACATCAAAAATGCAATCATAGCAACGGAAGACAAGAATTTTTACCACCATAAGGGGTATGACCCTGTCGGGCTTGCGCGTTCGATGGTTGTGAACCTTGCTTCGGGAAGCCTTTCTCAAGGTGCGAGTACGATTACACAACAGCTTGCGAGAATCCTTTTCTTGAGCAATGAAAAGACTTTTGACCGTAAGATAAAGGAATTTATCGTCGCGGCAAGGATTGAGAAAACTATTTCGAAGGACAAAATCCTCGAAATGTACCTGAACAATGTTTATTTGGGCTCAGGTGCCTATGGCATAGCGGGTGCGGCTCAAATCTATTTTAATAAACCGCTGAAAGACCTTACACTCGCAGAATCCGCTTTGCTTGCGGGCTTGCCGCAGGCTCCGTCTGTTTATTCGCCTTACAACAACAAAAAACTGGCGATTGAAAGAAGAAATCAGGTTCTCGGCAGAATGTACAAAATGCGCTATATCACGCGTCAGGAGTACGAATCGGCGAAGGAAGAAACCCTTCATTTGAATCCGAATCCCGATATTTACTCTTTGAATCGTGCGCCTTATTTTGTTGATTTTGCTATGAAAGAGCTTGAGGAGTTGGGTTTTGACGAGACAGAAATCTCTCAGGGCGGCTATAAAGTTACCACGACATTGAATTATAAGGCCCAAAAAGCGGCAGAAGACGCCGTCATCAAGAACCTTGGTGCGGGCGGAAAAAATCAGGCCGCGGTCTTCTCCTTTTCTCCGATAACAGGTGAAATTCTCGTTTACATCGGCGGGAAAAACTTTGGAAAAAGCCAATATGACAGGGTTACTCAGGCGATAAGACCTCCGGGGTCTGCGTTCAAGCCTTTGGTTTACGCTGCCGCAATCGAAAAAGGCTGGGGGCCGAATGACGTTCTTGAGGACACTCCTGTGAACATAAATGGGTGGAAACCTCGCAACTACGGAAACAAATACAGAGGCCAAATGCCTTTGTTCATGGGGCTTATGCTCTCTTCAAACGTGATGGCCGCGAGGTTGATTCAAGACGTCGGTGTTCGTCCTGTCATCGGGATTGCTCGTTCTTTGGGGATTACCACTCCGATTGAGTACGATATGACAATCGCCTTAGGGTCAAACGGGGTTAAATTATACGAAATGACAATCGCTTTCGGTGCCTTTGCAAACGGTGGTTTCAAGGTTAAACCCTACGCGATTGAAAGAGTTGAAACTTCAAGAGGCAAGGTGATTTATCAGGCGCCGAAAACAAGAGTTATGAAAGTGCTTAACCTCAACACTGCTGCAGTTATTACGTCCATGCTGAAAACCGTTGTCGAAAGCGGAACAGGCCGTGCGGCTGACATCGGAAAACCCGCAGCTGCAAAAACAGGTACGACTGATGATAACAAAGACGCTTCGTTCTATGGTTACACGCCTGATGTTGTTACAGGCATCTGGGTCGGAAACGATGACAACTCTAAGACAAACGGCGTTTATGGCGGTACGATTCCTGCTTTGATTTGGAAAGAGACAATGAAAGCGGCTACCGAAAAATACGGCTCTTCGGACTTTGATTATCCGCCTGTTGAGTTGAAAAAATACGCCAAAAATGCCGCGAAAGAGATTAATCCTGAAGATGTCACGGAAGAGCCGCCGAAACCTGATATGCCTAATCCGGACATTACTTCGGACCTTTTGACACCTCCTGCGCAGTCAACAAGCCAGAGTTCTCCGAATCCGGTTTCTTTCAACAACACGTTTTTGGATCCTGCAAAACAGCAAAAGCCTGTTCAGGCAACGCCTGCGCCTCAGGCTCCACCGACGCCTCCGATACCGGTAAGACAATAGATCGAAAAAAGAGACCTTAAGGTCTCTTTTTTGTCATTCATTCAAGTAAATATTTTTTGTCGAAAAAATCAGATTGTGTTGTTGCCACATTTAACAAGTCTGTTTTACATATGCCGAGATTTAATTTTGAGTGGTCCGGTTGGTGTTTTGCTTGAATCTGCGCCATCTCTTGTGATGATATAAAAAGAAAATTAACTCCATCGGTTTAGGCTAACAAGACGCTTGCAGTTTTTTTTGATATTTTTGAGAATAGAATCATTTGAAACAATATTGTCTTTAGATTGCTGATTTTCTATTATTTCTGTAACCAGACTTGCGCATTCTTTTTTGTAAATATCGGAACAGCTGTCCCATATACTGTATGAAGTAAGTTTGTCTAAGCCCCTGTCTATAGAGAATAGACTAAGTTTTTCACCCTCTAGCGTTTTCTCATTAAAAAGTTTGAGATAGTTTATGAAAATTTTTTGAGAATCAGGTGAATAGTCAGGAAATGAAATCCAGTTCATGTTTTCTTCAAACCATTTAATATCCTTTTTCTCTAGTGCAAAATTCGAAAGACGCAAGGCTTTTGAGAGATTGATATTTTTAATCTTCTCTCCCGTCATATAGTTCAAATCCCCGATTTCATATGCTGTATCATATATTCTCGAAATTGTATTATTTGAAATCAGAGGTTGGTTAAGTCCATAAACCTTGTTTTTTCTTGCATTGCAAAACTTTTCTATAAGAACAAGTATTTTGTCATCTTTTGTTCTTTTGGCATAATCAATTAAAGAAATAACCAATGCACCAACATCCTGCTTCTCAATTTTGTTTGCATTCTCAAGAATGTGAAGTGCAAGAATGTTGTCGCAATCCTTGTTTTCAAGATATTTTTTATACATTTCAAAGTTTTTTTGTTTAATGCTCAATTTTTCTACGATGTTTGTTTTAAATTTGTTGATGTCATCAGTCAATCCGGAAACAGTCTCATTCTCTGCAGTTTTTATGCCCATACCCTTGCCTTCATTCAGCATTCCTGCGAGCTGTGCTATCTTCTTTTTTAACATAGCCATATCTTTGTTTATGCTTTCAAGAAGTTTTTCGGCATTCGTTTTAGACGGTTTTTTTGTTTTTGAAGTTTTTTTTAGTGTTTCACCGAATTTTGACATTTGTTCAATAGCAATTGCTCTTTTTTGTTCATCAATTGCAGGATTTGCAATTAAAGATTTCAAAGTTTCCAAAGATGCATTTTCAATAACGATTTTAAAAGTTTGCATGTTTTTTAAATTCTGCAAAAAATCTATCCCCACCAGCATTGCTTTTGGTGGAGAACCACCTTTGAAGTTTTCTCGAAGGGAGCTGTTTGTGTAATTATATTTTGTCGCAATAATTTTCATACAACCTCTTTCTGCTTGATAGAAAAACTATGAAAATATTTTTTGCTGTCTTTTTTGATCAAGTTTGATTAATTGTTACAAACTTAAATTTAGTTTGGGTATTTTTATTCTAAAAATCTTTTCAATATCCACACAGTTGACAAAAACGTTAATAATCTCGCCAGGTTTTATGTTCTCAAAATCAGGTAATTCAGGGATTACGCCAAGGATGTTGACATCCGAATATTCTTCAATAAGCCTCGGGGCGGTTTTTATTGCAGCGTCGTTTGTCCCGTCAGGATAGCGGTTTATTATCACTCCCGCAATGTCCAGCCCGAGCGACTTTGCGTAATTTATTGTTAAAAGCGTGTGATTAATCGTTCCGAGGTCCGGGCGTGCAACTATCAAAATCGGAATTTCGAGCATTTTCGCGACATCGCCCATCAGCGAGTCTTTCGTTACAGGGACCATCAATCCGCCTGCGCCTTCGACGATAACGGTTTCACAGCTTTGCTTGAGGGTCTGAAACTCTCTCGAGACGTTCGAAAGACTCATTTTTATCCCGTCGATTTCTGCTGCGATATAAGGAGCTGTCGGGGGCTTTAAGAGGTATGTACAAAGCGTTTCCACGTAAAAATCAAGCTTTTTGACATAAGCCAAGTCCGGAGAAACCAAAAATCCGTTTTTTTCTTCCGCGCCGCTTTGAAAAGGCTTGTAAACCCCTGCCTTGTATCCAAGGGATTGCATAACCGCAGCCAACCCCGCTGTCACAAGGGTTTTTCCTATGTCTGTGTCTGTTCCTGTTACAAAGATTTGCATTATTTTTTTTGCGCCTTGTTCATAAACTTAATCAAGTCACCGATTTCTCTGGGTTTCAGGTATTTGAATTGTCCTTTTTTAAGGCCTTGAATATTAATCGTGCCGTGAGAAATCCTTTTTAAAGAAATTACTGGAAAACCTAGTGTGTCAAGCATCTTACGGATTTGTCTGTTCATTCCCTGATACAAAATGATTTGTAAAACGGTATTTTTTCCGTCATATTCGACAATCATAGAGTCCGCGTAAGCGATTTTGCCTTCTTCGATTTCAATCCCTTTTGCCATTTGAAGAAGATGTGCCTGAGTCAGCTTCCCTTCTGCCGCAACCCTATAAACTTTGGGGATTTTGACGGATGGGTGGGTCATTTTGTTTATGAAGTCACCGTCGTTCGTCATAATCAAAAGGCCTGTTGAGTCTTTGTCGAGTCTGCCCACTGGTTTTAGGGCTTTGATTTCCTCGGGAAGCAGGTCATAGATTGTTTTTCTGCCTTTTTCGTCGCTCAAAGTCGTTATGTAACCCGCGGGTTTGTAGTATTTTATGTAAACGAAAGGGGCTTTTTTCAGCGGCTGGTTGTTCACCGTGACTTTGTCTTTCGATGAAACCGAACAGCCAAGCTCTTTCACCACGGTTCCGTTTACTTTTACGACGCCGCTTTCGATTAGTTCATCGGCTTTTCTTCTTGAGCAAAGACCTGATGAAGCAATGAGTTTGTTGAGTCTGGTGGAAATATTTTTTTGATTTTTCATAAAACAATCATGTCTAAAAAGGCGCCAAATTGCAAGATGTGTTATTTGCAAAATTAACGCCTTTTGGGATTTGTATATAAAGATTTACGCTTTTTTGTCAAAGGTTACTTCTACAAAAACTCCACCTTCTATCGGTTTTTTGTCACCGTAATCAACCGACTCGTCATAGCCGTTTGTCATTAATTTTGTTTGATTCGTTTTTAAAAGTGGTTTCCCTGTTATCATTTCAATCAAAGCTGCAAATGCATTTGCAGCATTTTTTTCGATTTTGTTAGCGATAATGCCATTTGGTGAGGAAGCATCAGCCGCCATTTTTATTAGCCTGTCTTGCTCTTGTGTTGTTTTGAATTTTTCGACATGTTCTTTGCCTTCATAAGTGGTTATTTTTATTTGACCTTTGAATGATAATGAATTACCGATATTCATTTTGACTCCTTATAATTTTGTTATCAAATGCTTTAACTCTTGAAAAAATATTTTTTTGCTAATAACTCTTTTTTTTACATTTGTTTACATTAAAGGTGTGAGCCATTTTACTGATGACTATAAAAAAAAACATGTTATGATTAATAAAGCAAAAACAATCTTTGAGGTCTTTTTAAAATGAGATTATTTAAACCGCATGAACTCCCCGGAACTTTGATTTGTGTTGAAGGAATTGACGGCTCGGGGAAATCGACTCAGCTTTCAATTCTTCGTGATTGGCTGAAATCAAAGAATCTGGATGTGATTTTTACAGAATGGAATTCGTCTGACTTGATTTCGCAGACGACGAAAAAGGCCAAAAAGAAAAATCTTCTCAGCCCGAGAACATTCAGCCTTTTGCACGCTGTTGACTTCGCAGACAGACTTGAACAAATAATAATCCCTGCGATGAAAGCAGGATTCATTGTTCTCGCTGACAGGTATGTCTATACGGCGTTTGCGCGTGACGTGGCCAGAGGGGTCGAAAAAGATTGGGTCAAAAATATGTACGGCTTTGCGGTGAAGCCTGATTTGGCGCTTTATTACAGCATTTCTGCAGAAGTCTCTCTCGAGAGAATTTGCTCGAATCGTGCGCCCTCTTTTTATGAAGCGGGAATGGATTTGAAACTCAGCAATAACCCTTATAAAAGCTATGTGATTTTTCAAAGCAGGGTTAACGAGGAATATTCGAACATGGCTGATGAATTCGGGCTTGTGAAAATTGATGCAAATAATTCGATTCACTCGAAACAACTGATTTTGCGCCAATATGTTACTGATTTATTGAAAAATAAAGGGATAAACCTTGTTTGATAGGGATATAATTTATAAAATTGTACACAAAGTGCAAGTTTCGCAGAGGCTTACACAAGACAAAAGTGACCCCTTGGACTTGGTTCGCTACTGAATAACGGGGTCAGTAGGCTATAT
>CAZIVG010000057.1:0-9462 GCA_964542595.1 uncultured Muribaculaceae bacterium
ATTAACGGTTGCAATCGAATACCAAGCGATACAAAAAACCGTTATCGCAATCAACATCGTCGTAAATGCCGCGAATTGAGTGCTTAGTTTTGTTTTAAAATTTTTAACCGAATTTTGCATATCCTTACCTGATGTTTATTTCATATATTTTTTCAAAGATTTTTTCTTTTTTGTAGAATCGAAAATCTTTCCGATCAAATGTCCCAAAAAGCCCATCGAAACAGTTGCAGGAACAATTATCGAAAGAGCATAGAGCAAGACAGACATGTTGATTATCGTCGAGTTTAAAAAAATTATTGTCGTGCACAAAAATGCTGTCAAACTCGCCAGTATCCCGCTTATTTTCTTTGCGTATGTAATCGTTTTTCCGTCCATAGTTTATTTGTTTGTATTTTCCATCTGTTTCTTAAAGCAGAATTGTACAATAGCAATTTTATCAATGTTCTTGAGCGCAATAAATCTTCCCGAAACAATATTTTTCCCGTCCTCTTGCTTGTCGCAACGAATCGGTTTTAAGAAACATTGGATTGGAATGCTGGTTTCTAAAGAAAACTCAATTTGATAATCTTTTTCGGTAGATAAATCTGCATCTGTCAAACATTTCAAACCGCCTGCACTGATATCGAGACATTTGCATACATAATCTTTTTCATCTGACTTGAGCGTAAACTCTTTGTCCAGTTCAATTCTTGTGAATTCACGTCTTTGAAGCAAGTCGTACTGCTCCTGATTGAATTCAACTTTTATAAAACCTTCAACGTCGTCTATTTCTGTGATAACAGGCTTGAAATAAAGCATGCCGTCGTCAACAACGCTGAACATCTCGACTGTATCTTGGATTTTGTAAAAAGCCAAATCATCTGCAGAAACTTTAACTTCAATAAAGTTTCCGATAATTTTTTTTATTTTAGAAGAAAATGCCCCTTTTATATCCTCGGGTACCATAGATATTTTTTGGCCTGCTTTTAACAAATTTTTCATACTTTTTATTCTTCCTTGTGATTATTTAAATTAAACTTTTGATTGCATTATTCTCACAACACCGATTGATTTAGCCTTCACGTTGTTGCTTATTTCATTATACGACATAACCGCGATTTGTGGATACGTTCTTTCGATGAGTCTTCTGAACGGCAGCCTGATAGGAGATGAACACAAAAGAACCGGCTGGCTTCCCGAACTTGTAATAGCTTTTTCCAGTTCATAATTCAAAGTATCCAAGAGTTTTCTCGTGAACTCAGGATCAAGCGTCAAACTTGTACCATCAGGGCTTACGCCTTGTGCAATAGTGTTTTCGACGTCAGGCGCAAGAGTAACCGCAAGCAATTCGCCGGTATCAGCGAGATTCTGCTTACAAATGCTTCTCGCAAGAGCCTGACGAACCTGTTCTGTCAAGTAATCAGCATTTTTGCTGACACGAGATTGAAGACTTATTACCTCGAGAATTGTTTTTAAATCTCTCACAGAAACTCTCTCTTTCAAAAGGTTGTAGAGAATTTGCTGAACTTCAGCAGCATTAATATCTTTCATCAAGTCAGAAACATATTCTTCAGAAACTTCTTTTTTAAGGTTTTCGATTAACTGTTGAACATCCGCTCTTGAAACGATTTCTGCAGCATTTTTCTTGATAACCTCTGTCAAGTGAGTTGATATAACTGCAGAGGGGCTTACAACCGTGTAACCATAGGTCTCAACCATCTCTCTGTCAGCTTCTTCTACCCAAATCGCAGGCAATCCGAATGCAGGCTCGATTGCGCTTATTCCGTTTACACTCAAATCGTTGTCCGAACCTCCGGAATTCATCGCCAAAGTTCTGTCAGGATAAACTTCACCCACTTCTATCGGGACGCCTTTAAGTTTTATTTGATAAGAATTCGGAGAAAGCTGCAAGTTATCCCTCACCCTTATAGATGGAAGCACAATCCCCAAATCCAGTGCAGTTTGACGTCTTATTTGGGCAATTCTTTCAAGCAAATCTCCGCCTTGCTCAACGTCAAGCAAAGGTACGAGTCGATAACCAATCTCCATTTCGATTGTTTCTACGTTCAAAAGTTCCATGACGCTTTCTCTGGTAGCTTTTTTCTTTTTCTTGGAGACTTTTCCTTCGTTAATTTTCTCTTCTTTTTGTTCTTTTTCGGCTTCTACTTTTTTCTCTTCGTCAAGTTTGTTCTTTTTGAAAGCCATCCAGCCCAAACCGATTGCTACGATAATAAAAGGAACAGTCGGCATGCCCGGGACTAATCCCATTAAAATCAAAAGAACAGAAACTATCGAAAGTACGATAGGATTCGAGAACATTTCTTTTTTGATGTCATCACTCAACGACTCTTCCTGACCGCTCGCACGAGAAACAATCAAACCTGTTGAGAAAGAAATTAAAAGTGCAGGCAATTGTGAAACCAGACCGTCTCCGACTGTCAAAATAGTGTACGTGCTCAAAGATGACATAATATCCATCTTCAACTGCCAAACCCCTATGACGATGCCGGCAAAAATGTTCACGACTGTGATGATGATACCTGCTGTGGCATCACCTTTTACGAACTTCGATGCACCGTCCATCGTACCGTAGAAATCAGCTTCACGTTCAAGTTTTCGTCTTCTTGCTTTGGCCTGTTCTTCATTAATCAAGCCGGAGTTTAAGTCCGCGTCAATTGACAATTGTTTACCCGGCATCGAGTCCAATGTGAACCTTGCTGAAACTTCTGCAACCCTTGTTGCACCGCCTGTGATTACCATAAAGTTGATTACAACCAGCAAAATGAAAATGATGAAACCGACGATATAATTCCCGCCGACAACGAATTGCCCGAAAGAATGGATTACCTCCCCGGCGGATCCGTAAAGAAGAATAAGCCTCGTAGAACTGATGTTCAGGCCCAAACGGAAAATGGTCGCAATGAGCAATATTATCGGGAAAGATGAGTACTCAAGCGGCTCTTTAACAAACAAGCAAACGAGAAGAATAATTATCGAAAGAGATATATTCAAAGTCAAAAGAATATCCAAAAGCATCGGAGGCAGCGGAATAATCATCATGACAACGATTATGACAACACCGATTGCCATAATTATGTCGTTATTCTTAAGTAAACTTACCAGTCCGCCTAAATTCATGTTTTTTGTATCTAATCTAGTGTCGTCAATTCCGCCTCCTGGCCGGAGCCGTAACTGACTCACTTTTTCAATAGTCCACTCAAAAATTTCGTTCACGTTCCTTATCACGAAATTTTCTCGGGCATATTCTTTCCCAATTAAATCATATCCTACATACTGATATTTATCGAATTCTTTACCAAACTTTACTTCAAAACAAGGTTATCTGAATTCGCTAGCAAAAAAATTCATGTTTTGGTTTTGTATTTCTATTGGTGAAAAGAAAAAGGAACTCTCATGGTACAAGGTGCAAGTCTTCTGAATAAAACCCCAATGCCTGTTCAATCACAGGTAAAAACCCCTGAAACTCCTGCTGCTATTTCCGTTGCACAGGTCCTCGAGAACGAAGAACCGCCGAAAAAGAAAAGTTTCATCCAAAGATTAATTGACAAAATCGTTCAAAAAAGAATGGAGTCGCTCGAAAAAACTCCGATAGAAAAGCTCAGCGAAAGCCAAAGAGCAGAACTTGAAGCAAACAGAAAAGCTGAAAATCCCTTTGGATATAGCGTTTAATTTTTTATTATTATGCTAATATAATTTGTATGTTAGCGAAAAGAATCATACCTTGCCTTGATGTAAAAAACGGTGAAACCGTAAAAGGCGTAAATTTTGAAAATTTGAAGTACGCAGGTGATCCTGTTTCTTTGGCGAAAAAATACAGCGACGAAGGTGCTGATGAACTTGTTTTTTTGGACATCACAGCCACAAACGAAGCACGCCAAACCACTATTCACATGGTTGAACAAGTTGCAAAACAGGTCTTCATTCCTTTCACCGTGGGCGGTGGAATCAAAACCGTTGAAGATATGCGCTCGATTCTTCTCGCAGGCGCCGACAAGATTTCTATAAATTCTCAAGCCGTCAAAAATCCACAACTTATTCAAGACGCCTCTTCGTATTTCGGGGCGCAATGCGTGGTCGTAGCGATTGACGGGAAAAGGGTTGATAACGATTTTTATGTTTTTATTAATGCAGGTCAGAAAAATACGGGAATCAAGTTGATTGACTGGGTTCAAGAAGTCCAAAAACTCGGCGCGGGCGAAATCCTTTTGACATCGATGGATGCTGACGGCACGCAAAAAGGTTTCGATATTGAAATGACAAATCTGGTTGCAAAAAACTCATCCATACCTGTTATCGCTTCAGGCGGCGCGGGAGCAGATTCTGACCACTTTGTCGAAGTTTTTGAACAGGGCATGGCAGATGCAGCCCTTGCTGCTTCGATTTTCCACTTTGGGACGTTGCCCGTGCCAAAGCTTAAGCAGGAACTTCTGACAAAAAATATTTGTGTAAGATAATTTTATTTTTCTGGTTTTATTTTTCAACGGGTTCGCTGATTTTTTTGCCCACAATCGGCGCGATTTTTTCGAGATCGTCTTTAAGTGCTTTAAACTGCTCAGGATAAAGTGATTGCGCGCCGTCGCACAAAGCCGTATCAGGGTCGTGGTGAACCTCGATAATCAATCCGTCACAACCTGCTGCAACAGAAGCTTTTGACATCGGTGCAACCTTGTCTCTCAGTCCTGTGCCGTGGCTAGGGTCAATGATGATTGGTAAGTGGCTTAATTTTTTCACAACAGGAATTGCACTCAAGTCGAGTGTGTTTCTTGTCATGCGTTCATAAGTTCTGATTCCTCGTTCACAAAGGATGACTTCTCTGTTTCCGCCAGCCATTACGTATTCAGCCGCCATTAAAAGTTCCTCGATTGTGTTGCAGAATCCTCTTTTTACGACGACCGGCTTATTGATGTAACCCAATTCTCTCAAGAGGTTAAAGTTTTGCATGTTTCTTGCACCGACTTGGAGAATATCAACATATTTCAAAAACATCGGGATTTGTGAAATTTCCATAACCTCAGAAGTCACAGCCATTCCATAGCGATCCGCAACGTCTCTGATTATTTTCAAGCCTTCTTCACCCATTCCCTGAAAAGCATAAGGAGAGGTTCTGGGCTTGAACGCACCGCCTCTGATGATTTTTATACCCATTTCACTGAGTTTTTTAGCTGTTTCGTCCATTTGTTCGTAAGATTCAACCGTACAAGGTCCGGCAATCAAGCCAATGTTGTCTCCGCCGAATTTTACGCCATTGACTTCTATAACAGTGTCTTCGGGCTTGAACATACGTCCGGCAAGCTTATAGCTTGAAGAAATACGGATAACCTGTTTCACCCCTTCGAGCAGTTCAATGTCACGAGGGTCAACGATTTTTCCGCCGACTGCTCCGATTACTGTTTGGACTTCGCCTTTTGAAACGTGTGCGTCAAAGTTTTTTCTTTTAATGAAACTCACTACGCTTTGGATTTGGTCGTCAGTCGCTCCGGGGTTCATAATTATAAGCATGTTTTTTCCTTCTTCTTATTAATATTTAGCTAGCAATTTTTTATTTGGATTACATTTTATAAATAATATAAATAATGGTACAACAAAAATTATTTTTGTAGTAAATTAAAATTACGTATAATAAATTCCTATGGAGACTGTATGCTAAATGCTAAAAGCAAAGACAAAAACACATAAATTCCGCAAAATCTCTGAAGATTTAAGAAGCGATGTAAAAGCCCCACTAGTAGAGGCTTTAGAAAAGTTTTATAAAAACCCGATGATGCAGTTTCACATTCCGGGTCACACAGGCGGTCATGCTTCTTATCAGCCGTTTAAAAAATTGGTCGGCAACCGCGCTTTGCTTTTAGATACAACTGATGAATTCGACAATCTCGGCACTCTCCATCCTGCGACAGGACCCATAAAAGACGCTTTGGATTTGGCAGCAAAAGCCTTCGGAGCAGAGAGGACTTTCTTCCTTCTCGGCGGTTCAACCGTTGGGAATTTGGCTCTTGCGATGTGTCAGACAAAAAAAGGTAAAAAAGTTATTGTAAACAGAAACTGTCACCGTTCGATTTTGACAGGCATGATTATTTCGGGCGCTGAACCTGTTTGGATTTTACCGGAAAAACTAGACGAGTGGTCACTTTGGGGCGAAATTGAACCTGAAGTGATTGAAAAAGCTTTGAAGGAAAATGATGATGTTTCGATGGTTTGGATTACGAATCCGACTTATGAAGGCGTTGTTTCTGACATAAAAGCTATCGCAAAAATTTGTAAAAAATATGATGTACCACTGATTGTGGACGAAGCACACGGATGTTTGTGGAATTTTAACAAAAACCTCCCGACATCTTCTTTGCAGTTGGGTGCAGATGCAGTTGTTCATTCTTTGCACAAAACAGGCGGAAGTATGTCACAAAGTTCTATGCTTCACATTCCGAAAGGTTCAAAATTTGACCCTGAAGAAATCGAAAGAACGCTTCAGCTTTTACACACAACCAGTCCGTCAATGCTTTTGATGGCCAGTCTTGATGCAGCTAGAGCAAACCTCGAATCTAAAAGAGGGAAAAGACAACTCAGCCGTGCCGTTCAGCACGCAAAATTCGTAAGAAAAAAATTACAAAAAATCGAAGGTGTTCACGTCTTGGAAGCTACAGAAAACTTTGGCCAAGACATCACAAAAATTTTCGTCACGGTTGACGGGCTTTCAGGAAAACGTCTTGAAAGTATTTTGGAAATCGACTTTGACATTGAAGTCGAATCAGCAAGTGATATGGGTGTTTTGATGTTAATCAACATCGGGAACACAAAACACGAGATTTTGTATCTCGTAAACGCTATCGAAAAGATTGCAAAATCGAATTATTCGGATATTTATTACATCGAAAAAAGAAAACACATGCCGATGCTCACTCCGAAAATAGTTATGAATCCTCGTGACGCATACTACAGCGAAAAAGAAACAGTAGAAAAGGAAAAAGCTGTCGGAAGAATTTCTGCAGAAGTTATTGCGGAATGTCCTCCCGGAATCTCGATTCTTCTGCCCGGAGAACTAATCACACAAGAGCATATGCCCTATTTGAATTCATATAACTGTATCGAAGTTATCAAAAAATAAGAGTGGTCTATGGCAAACATACTGAAATGGAGTTTGAAAAAAGCAATAATCGCACTGAGTGCGATGTTTTGCGTTTTTGTTGTTTTGAGTGCGTTTTTGGCACCAGTTCTTGCCGGTGCGAAAGTCAACGTTGTTTCTGATTTTTTGTATGAGTTTTTGCATTCAATTTGTAAAATCCACGGCTCAAAACACTTTGTAATAACCGGCTTCCCTGTAGCAATCTGCGCAAGATGTGTCGGAGCCTATATCACAGCAGGAATAATTCTTTATTCTTATTTACACAAATTTAAAATGAACAAAATAGTTTTTATAATTCTCGGGACTCTTGCACTTGGCGAGATTTTGGCAGAACATTTCAATCTGTTTGTTTCAAACGATTTTATAAGACTTATTTCAGGCCTATGTTTGGGCGGTTTTTTAGGAATGATACTAATCAAAGTGCTCGACTGGCTCGAAGGCAAAAAAGGTTGGTAATTTCGCCTCAGGAAAAATTTCTTAACGTTTACGGAAATGCTCAATCAATAACTGAAATCGATGATGAAAAATATTATCAAGATTTCTTTGCAAAAGTAGATAAAGCCATCTTTTTACAAAAACAAAAAATATAATTATGAAAAAATTAATATCTTTTATTTTAACAATAAATCTCACTTTACTGTCGGTCTTACCGGTTTACGCAAAGCCGCTGACGAAATATTCGCAAATGGAAGTTAGACAATTTCAATCCCATGTTTTTGATACAAAAAATGAAAAAATGGTTTACAAAGCGGTTATAAATACGCTACAAGACAACGGTTTTATTATTTTAAATATTGAGGACGAAATCGGTTATATCCACGCAAGAAAAGATTTCAAAAGCAGAAGAATTGACAAAGGCAGAATGGTGGCATATTCAATGCTGCTTGCATACGGAATAACCTGCACCGCTCTCTCATACGGCGCCTCAGCCTATATGCTCGAAGATCCCATAAACAAAATGAATAATGAAATTTCTCCTCACACTGTGATTATTGATGCGAATGCAAATGTTGAATCATTTGGCGGAAAAACCAGAGTTAGGTTTGTTATGACTGAAAAAGAGTTTGAAAACGCAGATGGTGACAATTTTGTAAAGTCTGCACCCAGAAAGGCCAAAAGAATATATGAGCCAATTCTTTATCGTGCTTTTTTCACTGAGGTAGATAAGAATATTTTTTACGAAGCAATATAATACAAATTGTTAAAAAAACTTAACAAAGTACATGTGAGTTTTAATATAACAACCTTATCATTAAAAAAACAATTTACGCATTCTGTAGTAATTAAACACCAGAAGTCTTCACAGACTTAAAAAAAATGTTATAATAATAGAACAGAGAAAAATAAGTGTTCTCTTTACCCTTTATTAAAGAATGTAAAGATATTGTTTACAAAAAGATAAAAAAAGTCAAACATTTGCTTCAGAAAGTTTTTATAAAAGAGTGTAGGAATGTAGGAAGCAATGTCGGAGGAAAGACAAGACATGACAATTAGTGTGAACTCAAGAAAAAAACAAGCAAAAAAATCATTTGACGAATTGCTAAACGATTTGCGAACAAGCAATTCTGAGAAAGTCAGATATAATGCGGCACGTATTCTTGGTGAAATCGGTGATTCCCAAGCTGTTGAACCGCTTATTGACGTTTTAAAGAATGATAAAAACGGTTCTGTTCGTTTGTATGCTGCAAGAGCATTGGGCGAATTGGGTGATGTTAGTGCAACAACACCTCTTATCGAATCTTTGAGAGAAGACAGAAATGTTGACGTTAGAGTTCGTGCAGCCCGCGCTTTAGGACGTTTGGGCGGCAAAGAAGTTGTTGAGCCGCTTGTAGAAGCACTTAATGACGAAAATCCACAGGTTTGCATCACTGCTACCGATGCTTTAATTGAAATCGGCGATGTTGCTACAGACGCTTTGATGGAATCTTTAGACCATGAAAAAGTTAATGTACGATGCGACGCAACCAGAGCATTAGGTGAAATCGGAAACCCGAAAGCAGTTGATAAAATTATCACTATGCTGAACGATGAATGGGTAAATGTTGGAATTTACGCTGTTACCTCATTGGGTAAATTGAGCGATGTAAAAGCTGTTCCTGCATTGATTGATGTGATGGAAAACAAAAAAGAAAACGATTTGGTCAGAGCCGGTGCTGCCGCAGCATTGGGCGTTTTGAGAGACCAAAGAGCATTGATGCCGTTGAGAGGACTTATCATGGCGGCTGACGAGCTTGGTGAACTCGAAGACACAGCTTTGAAATCATTCAAAAAAATTATGGCGGCCAACTGGCAGGCTATTCCCGGCGCTGCTCCTCAAAAGAAAGCAGCCGGAGTGTAAGTCA
>CAZIVG010000058.1:0-9462 GCA_964542595.1 uncultured Muribaculaceae bacterium
GACCAATATTCAACTCAACAAGTCCGTCAACCTCTTTCATCAAATGTACATTTTCGTAAGTCAAACCATGCCCGGCATTGACCTGAAGCCCGAGTTTTTGAGCAAGTAAAGAGGCCTCTTTTAATTTCAAAAGTTCTTTTTCTTCGTTTTCTGTTGAGAAGGCTTCGGCGAAACATCCGGTATGTAGTTCGATAAACTGCGCGCCTGTTTTAGCCGCCGCCTCGACCTGTGCTTTGTCAGCGTCGATGAAAAGGCTCACGACGATTCCCGCCTCGACCAGAGGTTTTACAAAATTTGTAACAAACTCTACTCTTGATGCAACCTCAAGACCGCCCTCGGTTGTGACTTCCTGACGTTTTTCAGGAACCAAACAGCAGCACTCGGGCAAAACATCCAACGCGATTTTTTGCATTTCATCAGTCAATGCCATTTCGAGGTTCAATCTTGTTTTCAAAACCCTTTTCAATTCAGTGACGTCGCTATCTTTCGTGTGTCGTCTGTCCTCTCTCAAGTGGACGGTAATTCCGTCAGCGCCCGCTTTTTCACAAACCAAAGCCGCTTTTATCAAGTCAGGCTCGCTTCCGCCCCTCGCGTTTCTTACCGTTGCAATGTGGTCAATATTTACACCTAATAACATTAATTTACCTCGGACATTCTTTTCACCAGCCAAGTATAACCCAAAGTCGGCTGAATTTTAAGGCTTTTTTATTAAGATAATATTAAAATTGGCTTAGTTTTCATCCAAAAGCTTGTCGGCTAGGGGCGCTTTGATTGAAGAATTGAGCCTTTTATCAACTTTTTTGAGGTTCCGCCCTATTTTCTCCAATTCATCTGTCCAAACGGAATATTCTTTCACATAAGCTTCTGCAGCTTCGAAATCTCCGTCGATTTGGAGCCTGACAATCTTTGCCAAAGCGTCTTTTGCAGACGAGATAACCTTATCATAATTAATTTTCATAACTCCATCGTCATTGACATCAATTGCGCCGTTTTGGATAAACATATTGTTTTGCATAATATTTCTTCGCCTGTGCGCACTTTCAAAATCAGGTGCCTTGAACATATAATTCGTGATGAAAGTTGTTATCACCTGTTTTTTCTCGTCTTTTGTATAGAACCCTTTTTCCGTCAAATAGTCAAGCATAACAAGCGCACCCATATCTGCTTTGTTTTCTTCAATCACATTTTTGTAGATTCCGAGTCGCTCTGTTCCTGACCTCGGTCCAAGAGAGTGAACATTTTCGTGAAGAATAGTGAATTGATGTGAGCCATTCGGGTGGTAATATTTGTGCTGAGACGGGTCAAGAATGGCGTCGAGTCTTTGCTCAAGACCTTCTTTGCAACGATATTCTCTCGGCTGTATGTGATAAACATTTTTCTTACCACCGCCCAATCTTACAGACAACTTGTCATTGTTAGGAAGGTTCGATGCGATAGAAATTGCACCGCGATAAGCACCCATGTGGCCTGTCATATCAACAATATCGACATCCACCATAGATTGTTTTTTGTCGTCAGTTTTGATGAATTGTTCATATTCATCTTTGAACGGCATTTGTTCTGCCATTTCACTGAGATACGGCTTAATCTTAAACAAGTTTTTTGTGCCTTCTTTGTTAACGATTCCGACTCTTACCCCGAGGGTATCTTTGTTGAATGCCTCAATTCCGTTATTTTTCAAAAGTGTCTTAATCTCCTCATCTTTTAAAAGGGAAGGAGTCATTCTGTCGTCATAGCTTTCACGAACAATCGTGAATTCCAAAGGCGTGTCTTCAAGCTGAGCCCAGAACATATCGGCTCTTGCGTCCAACAACGGATTGTTTTCCCTCAATGCTCTGGCCTGAACAGTAAGATATTCGGCAAAATAAGGGTCGGTTGCAGTTTCTGCGGCCTTGTCTATTTCATCAGCAGCAGCTCTGAATTCCTTTTTGAAGAATTCTGTGTAATCAACGCCCTTAAGCCCGCCAAGGGTTTTTACAACCATCGAGTGTTGGTTAAGCATTTTTCTTACGCTTTCACTCTCGTTGTTTTCGAGCATGCTTTTTATTGTTTTTGCAAAACCTTTTTCAGTAAGTTTTTGAGGATAAAACCCTTTCCCCGGACGGGCAGGGGCATTTTTCAAAAGCGAAACCGTTTCCCCTTCGCAATCTTCTCCGTTGATTCCTTTTTGGGCGTTGAAAAGGGTTAGAGCCATTTTTGCCTGCTGATTTCCGTGCTTTACTTCTTTTTCAAGATATTTTTTGAAAGGAATATTTTTGGGATTGTCCTGCCTCAAATAAACATCTTCAAGGATTCTTGCGGCTTTAACAAGATGAACAAGTGCCTTTTTGTCCCCATCCTTGAGAGTTTTGTATGCCTCTGACTTTTCATCAATCAATGTCCATGAAGTCAAAGTGTCTTTTTGAGTTCTTCTTTCGAGTTCCTCCGGAGAAAGGCCGATTTTGAAGCCGTTAAAAGCTTTGAAAGAAACATAGGATTTGTTCACTCCCGAAAGAGGTTCAATTCCGTTGTTAAAGTTGTGATTAACAGAAATGTTTTCATTTTGGCTTTGTTGCGGTTTTATCGGTGTGCTGAAAATTTGTTTTGAAATCGGTGCTATTCTCATAATCTCTCCTTTGTTCTGTAAAAACTCGTGATAAAAAAAATTTGCTAGCTTTTTTTTCATCGTGATAAAATAGGATTATGATAAATTTAATTGCAGTTTTTATTGGCGGCGGAATCGGAGCGAGTCTTCGATATCTTGTGACGCTGATTTCAAACAAACTTTTCGGATTTGCACACCTTGGGACTTTCAGTGCAAACATAGTCGGCTGCTTGTTAATCGGTTATATTTTCGGGATTACGATGAACAAATTCCAGTTTATGCCGCCTTATCTGAAACTGTTTTTGACCGTGGGATTCTTAGGCGGACTGACAACTTTCAGCACATTCAGTTGTGAGGCATTTTGTTTTTTAAAAGACGGGAAAATCCTGCACTGTGCTATTTACATGTTTTTGAGTTTTGCGGTCGGGCTTTTTGCCACTTTTGCAGGCTATATGATGGCCAGATAAGAGTATAAAATTTATACTAAAATTTAACCGAATCGGCTATGAGAATTTTTCACATTTTCAAATAAGCTTTGTAATGTATATACAAGTTTGAAACATGGGGAGAATGTGAAAAAAATATTGGCCATATTTTTAATATATTTTTCGTTGTTATCTCCCGCTTTTTCCAAAAGCCCGAAAGAGGTTGAGGCACAGGGTGCAAAGGAGTTTGAACAGCATCAAGAAACAACCCCCGAAGAGTCTGATGATATGATTTGGAATTACAAAAGTGACAAGTTTTTGGAATCTTTAAAAGACGGTCACGGGATTTACGATGACGAAACCCAGCAGGAACTGGACAGAGAGATTATTGAAGGACTGGATATCAACCTTGTTCAAGTCGATTTGGAGCAGTGTTTGCAGATTGCGATGGAGAACAATTATGATGTAAAAATTTCAGGTACAAAAAAAGACGAAGCCAAATGGAATTATCGAAACTCTCAGACACAGCTGCTCCCGGACATAAATTATGCCTACGAAATCCAAAATCTGCACGGTGAGTTTCTGGTCGGGAACCTGCTGCCGCAAGTAATTGATACAAATCCTATTTACAACAATCTGAGGGTTGATTATCCGCTTATCGGGAACGGAAGCCCTTTGTTTGATATTGCCAGCAGGAAAAATCTTTTCAAAGCCGCCAATCACAATCTCAACTTCACAAAGAGTGAACTTCTTTTAAATACTTCTCTTTATTACTATGACCTGCTTGAAGCAAAGCTTAATATCGAAGTTTTGCTTCTGAATTTGCGAGACAGAAAAGAGCAGTTGAAACTTATGCAAGCCCGTTATCATATCGGCATCGGGACAAAATACGACATATTGCGTGCAGAAGCACAATACGCTGACGCTCGTCAGGAACTTTTCAGCGCGCTGAATTCTTTAAGGCTAAAACAGGCAAGACTCGCGAATCTTATGGGGATAGAGGTTACGACTACGCTTTATCCATTCGAGCACGGCGCACAGCCTCGAGAACTTGTGCAAAAAAAGAACAGCCTTGACTGTCTTTACAATGTGGCTTTGCAAGCAAGAGAAGATATCCAATCAAAACGCGCTCAAATCAGGTCATTGAACCTTTTAAAAAACAAAAACTACACTGATTTTGCTCCAAACATAAACATGAGTTATCAATACGGGAAAGTCGGCGTTACAGGAGGAGGCAGCCTTAGTTCCAATCACACGTGGAGTTTGATGGTTCAAGTTCCTCTTGGAAAAAGGCTCGGTCTCGGAACGATTACTCAAAAAAATGCCGACCTTGCAAAACTCGAAACAGCACGATACGAGCTTACAAAGCTGGAAAGAGGGGTCAAGGAAAATATCGTTTCTTCTTACTACAGTTCCAAAACGGCTCTCGAGAAAGTCGATGCAAACAAAAAACAAGTACTTTCTGCGGATGAAGGCTTGAAATTTTCATTAATCGGCTTTGATGTAGGCCAAAACACATTCATCGACGTTTTGACTTCACAAACCGAAAAAACAAGAGCACGCCAACAGCTTATCCGCTCGGTAATTGAGTATAACAAGGCACAGGCCCAACTGCTTTTTGACACGGGGGTGATAACTCAAAAAGCGCTGCTTTTGAACTACAAAGGGATTCCTCGCCCAAAGAAACAGCCCTAGAAATTGAAGGCTAAACGCCTATATTGATAGGAAATTTCAACTGCTCTTTTGTCACGGTTTTGTAGTCCTGAATCGTGTTTTTTGTTGTGTTTTGACTATTACTGTTATTATCCTTGTTTTTGAGATTGTAAATCATTTTATTCACAGTCTCACCCGAAAGTGAGTCCATAATTTGTATCAAATCCAAAACCTGTAAATTTTCCATTCCGTACTTCTTAACCAGATTCTGTGAAAAAACCGAGGTGTCGGGTCTTAGCGCCTGATAGAGGTTTGTTGTCTGTTTAAAACCCTGTGCAACCGAGAATTTTATCGCAGAAACAAAATCATCTTGGGTAATGTTTTTTCCATCCGATGAAAGTGCATCAAAACGTGCACTCATAGTGTTGACGAGCCCGTAAGCACTGCTTTTTGTTGCAGAAGATTCTTCAATCAATGTTTTAATCTTTTTAAGCTCCTCAAAAGAAATCGCACCGTCTTGAGACCCACTCAGTGTTTCCAATGAAGAGAAAACAATCTGTGCCGCTTGTTTTGCAACGTTTTGTGCCTGACCATATGCCGAAAACGCAGCAGTCGCTGAATTATTAATCGGATTTATGCTGTTGATCATACCAAAGACTTAACCTTTTACACTATTATTTATATAAAAACAAAAAGTGAGAAAGAATTGCTATCGGATTATGATTCGATGCTGAGACTGATTCTTCTGTCATCAGGGTTAAATTTGATAATTCCAACGTTAATTTTGTTGCCGACACTCAAGATACAAGCGTTTTTGTTTTGATAATCCACAACTTCGTTATTCGGAAGAAGTGCCTCAACTCCGGAGAAGACTTCAACAAAAGCACCGAAGTTTTTGATTCTTGTGATTGTGCCTTCAAGTTTGTCCCCTTCTTTGATTTGGTTTTTCGCTTCAATCCAAGGGTCTGCCTCAAGGTTTTTCAAACTCAAGCTGACTCGCTGCTTGTCGTGGTCGATTCCGATGATTTCAACATCAACATTATCAGCAATTTTCAACACGTCAGACGGATGGTCAACCCATCTCCAAGACATCTGTGACAACGGAAGAAGTCCATCCATTCCGCCAATATCGATAAAAGCACCGAAATCAGTGATTCTGACGACTTCGCCTTTGACAATCTGACCGACTTCAAGGTTCGCAAACATTGTTTCTTTGTTTTCGTCTTGCGCGTCTGAGTAAACTTTTTTATTTGAGAGAATGAAGTTGTTTTGCTGTGCGTCCAGAGAAAGAATTTTCAATTCAATTTTTTGACCGATAATGTTTTCTGTATCTTTTGCTCTCAAGTGGCTGGAAGGAATAAATCCGCGAACCCCTTTTACATCAACAAGAACACCGCCTTTGACAACTGAAAGGACTACACCTTCAACCGTTGCCTCTTCTGCTTTAAGGGTTTCAAGCTCTTTCCAAGCATAGGCCATTGCAACTTTTTTGTGCGAAAGCATAAAACGGCCTTCAGAGTCCTCTTCTCTTACGATTAAAAACTCGTAAACAGAACTTTTCTCAAGAGTCTCTTCAACGGACTTTGACAAATCGACTCTCGCTTCTCTTTCCGGAACGATTGCGGATGTTTTTGCACCGATATCAACAATTACGCCTTCTGAGTCATAGCCACAGACCATGCCTTTGACTAAATCGCCTTTTTGGAATTTGTAATCATATTGGGAAATTAAAGACTCAAATTCATCATCGGAATAATTTTTTGTTAACATCGGTTCTCTCCATTTAAGTATTCTATTCTCAGTCCTATAGACACTACATTTATAATATTAATGTAGCCTAATTTTGTCAAATAAAAAATTCTTAAATATTAATAAATCTCAATGTCAGAGCCGATTTTGATACAAAAAACAGCATAAAATCGGACTATTTCAGATTTCTGAAATTCGGAAATTTCAACAATAGCAAGAAAAATTCGTGATTTCAAAACCCAAATCTCTGACTTCTTTCACGATATTTTCATCTTGAGTTACAAGATATTCATTGAATTTTCTGAAATCGTTCTCAGTCGGGTTTTCATAAAAATAAGGATGAACCAAAACTTCACAAACAATCCCCGATGCACCCGATTCATTTGCAACAGCCCGCAAACCGTCAAGAATAACCCCTTTATCCATATAAGATGTGAACAAAAGGCCGATAAAACGGTCGTTTGTTTTTATTCCATAGCTTTTAGCCGTCTCAAAGTTTTTCTTTGAAAAAAGGTTTAACAACATGTTTTTCGCATAATTCAACGAAACATCCTTCATTCCCATACGAGCGTATTTCTTTCTGTCTGAAGCGAAATAAGGCTGCTCCGCTTGAGTTCTGACTGCGGGAATCTTGTACTCAGCCGCCAGCCTGCAAGTCAATTCAAAAATCTCGGGAATCCCGTGGACATGGACATGCGAATTCAGGTGATCAATTTTGCATCTCTCAAGTGTTTTTTCAATCTGTGCGCGAAACTCAGTCTCAACCTCAACAATAAACTTTTTATTTTTAGCCCCTGCCATTATTTGAGTGAAACTTTTGTTGAAAACTCCTGACGAATCACAAAGATGTGATTTTGACCCTTTTTCAAGAAAAGACTTCCCCTCGATGATATTCAAATGACAGCCCATCCCCAACCTTTCGCATTGAGGCAAAATTTCATTCAATGCAAACTCAAAGTTTTTGCCATTTGACATTATGCAGGTACTTGTCAAAAAACCACTTTTGAACGCCTTCAAAATAGCAACGTCCATTTCCATGCATTTGCCGAAATCATCGGCAGAGATAATAACTTTATTTCTTGAATCCACGGTCATTTGCGCCTCAAAAGTTTCTCTAACCCGATTATTATATTACAAAATCATTCTTTTCGCGCGTTTCGATAGCCGATTCCCGCCCGATAACCCGAAACAAAATACATAAAAGGCAACGCCGGCTCAATCCATTTGAAACCCGACAAAACGCCTGCTGTAGCTATGTCATCGACATGAAGTGCGATGTCTGTCAATTCAGGTTTTCTTTCGTCATAAACCCCTTTGTGAGAAGGCTTTTTGTTTTTGTTAAACATCGGGTCAATCAGCTTTTGACTCATTTTGTTCGCAATATAACTTCCTCCGACAATCCCGGTGGCAGTGATTCCTGCCATAATCACCGCGAGTTTTTTCATAGAAGAAAGCGGTTTTATTACCTTCGCAGCCTGAAGCCTCTCTGCCGCAAAAAGAGCCGCACAAGCACCCACGTTGCACAAGAATATATTCGCAAAATACTGATAAAAACCTTCTTTGATTTTGTTAGCCGCAGAGTTTTTGGTTTGGGTTTTTGTAATTTTGTCAGCGGCAAGCCCTCCCAAAATCCCACCTACAACAGGAATTGCACCCAGCAGCGACAATCGGCCGATTTCTTCGAAAATCCCTTTTGAATCCAGATTTTCTTTGTCCGGCAAAATCGCCGAAAGAAGCTTTCGTTTTGAAGCATTTTCGGGAATCTCTTTAATTACCGTCTCAACCTCATTTGGACTTAAAGCCCTGTGTCTGGCTTTTTTAAGGACTTTTAAAAGTTTTTCATCTTTCGTACCTGATTCCGCCAAAAACTCTTTCACTGCAGAATTTTGTTTCTTAATAATCCCAAAAATCGACGTCTCGGGCATGAGAGCAGGAACAATCGTTTTCCCTTTGATTTTTAAACCTCTTGTCCCGATTAGGGACGCTGCGATTGTCGATGAAATTATGATTGCATTTTTTAATGCGTGCGTTTTTCTGTGTTCTTTATTCTTGTTTTTTGAAGACCTAAAAGTGTCTGAAATCCCATAAATTGCACCTGCTCCGATGAGCAGTGCGGGCATGTTTTTTTGAAGCTTGTGTAAAACCAGGGGCTGGTCGATACATCTTGCGACGGATGAAAGTTTCATTCTCTCCCTTTCTTATGAATGTTAGGCATGACTAACATTAGAGTAAAAAAAGATGATTGTCAAGATTAACAACCAAACGATCAAGAATAAACTCCCTAAAATAACGCGAGAACGACATTTTGTAAACTTATGTAAACCAAATAGATGATATTCCTAAAGTTTTCTAATCAATATGCCGTTAATAATATTGTTAGACCGAAAGGTCAAACAAACCTCCTCCCCAAGTCTAGTAGCCGGCCTCAAAGGACGGCTTTTTTTTGTGCAATTTTATTATTAACAAATGTAACAAATCCTCACCGCTCTGAAATCATATACTTTTTAAATACTTTATATATATGTGAGTAAGATAAACAAGAGGTAACACAAGATGGCCCTTAGTCCGAGTAACGCTATAGACCAAAAACTTGCGAAGCTTTATGCCGAAAAAGTTACCGTGAACCTTGAGCATAAATCGACACTCGACCCGGAAGATTTCTGGAGGACGATGCAGATGATAGCCGTCGCGAATAAGGCTATGATGCATCTAAAGTAATTTTAATCCACGCGCCCCTGAGAAAGGCGCAATATTGGAGATATTGGAGTTTTCCCTATTAGTCTAGTTTTGCCTGAGATTATCTCAGGTTTTTTTTTGCACAAAAACTGTCGTCCATGGGAATAGAAAAAAGAGGTCAGCTCTGGTAATTTCCATTAATGAAAAGGCTTGTCGCAGTTTTATTTTTAATAACTCTGACCTTTAAATCGCCGCTCCCGTCTGTGGCGAGAGAACCTGTCACAATCCTCTATCTTCATGGGTTCAACGCATTCAACCAAGAAATCGTTAACAACGAAGCAAAAAGGGTAGCACAGGGTTTTCAGGGAAAAATTA
>CAZIVG010000059.1:0-9453 GCA_964542595.1 uncultured Muribaculaceae bacterium
CCACAGTCCATGGATGTTGCATAATTCTCTTGCGACAACATCGTGGCAGTCGCATTTTAATTTTAGCACAGGTTCTTCATGCGGGTGCAAATATTTTCGTTTAACGTATTTTTTGTCTGCAGAATTGGCCTCAATAAACATTATGTAATGCTCATCTTCCATCGGGTGGGGGATTTCGCCGACTCGGATTTCGACGCCGTCTTCAGTAGCTTTGATTACAGGAACATGCTTCTCTCCGAGCATCTCTTCACTTTTTGTTTTTTCGCGGACATGCTCCATCGGCTGGCCGCAACAGACGAGTTCTCCTGCTCCCGGAAAAACAATTTCCACAAAGTTTCCGCAAACATTGCATTTATAAAATTCCAAAAATTGAGTCATAAAACTATCCTTTCATTAATCCTTTGCTAACCCGAAAATTATAACAAATCTCGAGAAGAATTCTATTACCCGTTTAGATATAATTGTGTTAAAATTAGGAAAAAAGGTGGAACTATGACAAAGAAAAAAGCACTGGTTTATTTAATAATATTCATCATCAGCGTCAGCGCTGCTTTCGTGTGGAAGAAATTGTATCTGAAAGACCTGACTGCAGAGTTTCCCGATGTTTGTAAAGTCGTAATCGAGCCTGCGTGCCAGAATTATTTGATGGACATTTCCGCAAAAGGAAAATACGAAGAGGCCGCCAAAATCCAAAAAGTCAGAATCACAGAAAACACTAATATCTTAAACTTTTACCGAAAAAAAGTGACGAACAAATGCTTGCTTAACAAGTGTTCTGCCGATGCGGACAAGATTTTGCAAGAAATCGCAAAAAGCAAAGACCAATCAGAGTTTATGGAAAAAAGCAAACTCGACATCTTCATTTTTTCTGCGGCTGATTTCACAATCCGCGATATCGTGACAGATTCGGTTGCGGTCGCAGAGATTGAATTGAAAGAGTTTAAAGACCCGGCATCAGCAGAAAAAACGCTCAAAAACGCTAAGAAAATCCTTCTTCAAAACCCTTATTTTCTTTTACAAGAAGCGGCGTTGAAGCTTGTTGAACAGCAACTCTCACAGATTGAGAAAAAGTAAAACTTTTTAACATTATTTGAAGGCTCAAAATTCTTTTTTCGACGCCTATGAACCCCGCAACGCCTGACGGATGGCCTCAATCATGCTAGACTCATCAGCAAGATTCTTCCCCGCAAGGTCATAAGCCGTGCCGTGCGCCGGCGAAGTCCGCAAAATATCCAACCCGACCGTCATATTGACCGTCGAATCCATCGCCAAAACCTTCATCGGAATCAACCCCTGATCGTGATAACAAGACGCATAACAGTCATAAGGCTGCTTTACCCCGCTGTTAAAGGTTTTCGCCGCCTTCACAAACAAAGTGTCCGCACTCATCGGAGGCGTCACATCAACCCCTTTCGCGCGCAAAATCTCAACCGCGGGCAAAAATTCATCCAACTCTTCCGTCCCGAGGATTCCGTTCTCGCCGGCATGGGGATTCAGCGCACAGAGCGCAATTTTCGGGGAATCGAGGCCAAAATCGTTTCTCAAAACCTCGTCTATCAGCGTCAATTTTTGTACCAAAAGGTCTTTTGTAATTTTTACATCCTTCAAAGCAACGTGTCTTGTCAAAAGCAAAACCCTGAAATCACCCGCCACAAAAAGCATTTCAGCAGTACCTGTTTGTTCATTTTCAAGAACCTCAGTTTGCCCTGAAAAGTTATGTCCCGCGAGGTGAAGCGCGTTTTTTGAAACGGGAGCGGTCACGATTGCTGAAATTTCAGCTTTTCGAGCCATTTCACAGGCCTGCAAAAGACATTGATAAGAAAACTCGCCCGCCTCTTGCGTTTCAACGCCGTGAGAAACAAGGGCTTCATCAAAAGGGATTTCAACGATTTCATATCGGCCTTTAAGCGCCTCAAAAAGAGGTTTTGCCCCGATAAGCACAACCTTTTCCCTCGGCAAATCAAGCTTTTTCAGAGCTTTGACGATAATTTCGGGTCCGATTCCGTTGTAATCACCCGCAGTTATTGCGATTCGTTGATCACGGCTGTTTTTATTCATGGTGACCAAAGTATTTTAAAATATCGATTAAAGTGTTCGAATTCCCGAGATTGCCTGATTTCGTGACAATCCACTGCGCCTTTGTATCCAAACACAGCGGTATCGCGGGACAAATCGCATCCACAATCTGTAAACTGTTGCTGTTAATGGCTTTGCAGCATTTGAAAGATGTTTCTCCACCCACAGCGACGAGTATCGCATCGCGGTTAAAAAGCACCCTTTTCGTAAGAGCCGCAAGGTAATCTCCGATTTTAGACACAAACTGATTTTTCGACATTTCGTTGTCGAAAAGAATCTGAGAAATAATTTTCGAATCCACAGTCAAATCCGACGTGTGAACGACCACAATATTGTCTTTCACAAGATTCGACGAAACCCTTGTCACGATTTCATCCGTGACCCCTTCGAGGATGTCTTCCATTTTCAAGGCAAGAAAATAAGTGTTGTCGATGTCATCGTCTGCGTCAAGTTTTTGGATTTGTGAGGCGGTAAGCTGTGTTGCACTGCCTGAGACGATAAGTTTCGGCATTTCCGGAATCGTTTTTTCGAGGTGATGATTCTCTGATTCAGGCAACCAAATATTACCCAAAACCTGGGCACAGCCTGCGCTTCCGCAAGGCAGAACCTTGTATGCGGTTTTTTCCATCGCCAAAACGACCTGCTCGATATCCGTCACAGACATTGCGTCAACAACGATGAGCTTCACGCCGTTTTCAATCATTTCATTCATTTTTTTCAGAATCGGACCCGCACCCTTTATCACGGTACGAAGTTCAATCAGCCCGACAAGGTCGTCTTGCTCATTGTTCAATTCAGTTCTCAAAATCGTCGGAATGTGCGATTCATAAATCGGAGAACGAGGGTCTCTCGCGAGTTCCGTGCGTTCAATCGGGACGCCCTTCAAAAGCTGATAGCCGCCGATTGTGGTTCTGCCTTCCTGCGGAAAAGCCGGCACGATAACAGCCGCATCCCACTCCAAAACCTCGAGCATAGCCAGCGCTTCAACAGCAACGTGACCTCTCAAAGTCGAGTCCATTTTCTTGTAAAAATACTCAACGCTAAGGTTTTCCTGCAAAACCCGAGTCGCATGTTTAACCTTTTCATAAGCGCTCGAAGCTTCGATATTTCGAGTTTCGGTCGGGACCGCCCAGACCTGCGTATTATTTTTATTTTCGGGGAAAATCGTGTAATCAAGCACGATTTGAGTGTTTGCACCTCTCAAGTGAAACTGAAGCGCTGTATCATTCGCGCCCGTAAGATCATCGGCGATTATCCCGATATTGTTCGATATAAACATATTTTACCCCAATCCGAATCTAATTCAGCAGTCTGAGTTTACTGGTCGGCACGTCCTGCTGAAAGCAGTCTCAAGTTCGTTGCACGAACGAAGAATCTCTCTTTCGATGCGCCGGAAGCATCATTCCATTTGCTTGAAGAAAGTTTTCCGTCGATTGCCACGAGTTTGCCTTTTTTTACGTATTCGCCCGCAACCTCTGCGAGTTTATCCCAAAGTTCAACGTTGAACCAGTCAGTCACTTCTGCTTTGGATTTTGAGTCCCAACGGCTCACCGCGACGGAGAAAGTCGTTTTAACTTTTCCTGATTCGAAATATTTCATTTCGGGGTCTTGTCCCGCTCTGCCTACCAAAACAACTGAATTTATCATAATTTTTCCTCAACAATCTTTCTTTTCTTACATTATATTGAAAAAAACGGCATGCTTACAACCTTTAAGTCTTAAAATGTTACATGCAGATATTTACCCCAAAGGGCTTAAAATTCTTTTTTCGTAGCCTATGACACGTTAGTGAATCGAGCAAGAAAAAAGAATATTTAAGCCCGAGAACCTCAGACAAATGGAACTAATCGCTGTTCAGGTAAGGTTCTGTTTCTCTCTCCGTATATGGTTCTGAAAATTAATCTTTTTTTGCAAGCCCCAAAACCTCAAAAACTCACGCCTCTAGATTAGTTAGATGAGTTATTTTCAGATATTTGATATTATAATTAAAAGTGGAAATTAACGGAAGTTTTCGATGAATTGCCCCTCTTGTAAAACGAAAATAGGCGAAAATGATTTGGTTTGTCCTGAATGCAAAAAAGTCCTCAGGCTGAAATGCCACGCCTGTGGTGCTTTGACGAGAAACGCTTCTTGCGAAAAATGCGGCACCGTCCTCGTGAACAAATGCTACAAATGCTCAAAACTAAATTCCACAACCCTTGAAAACTGTCCCCAATGCGGATTGAACATCAACGCAAGCATCGGGCTTCGCGAATCGTTGATAGAAGAATTTGCAGTTTTGACGATTGAAATAAAAAACTTCGAAGACATAAAAACCGCCTTCAAAAGCGACAAAATCACCGAACAATTCAAAGAAAACCTCTACGCGCTCATAAAAAGGCTCGCCCTGCAGAAAAAACTGCGCGTCCAATTCCTCAACGACACTTTCATAATCAGATTCTGCAAGGATTACAGCTTCAACGAATCGTGCCGCAGTGCAATAGATTTTTCGATTTATGTCGCCCAATCGGTCACGGAAATTAACCAAAAACTCTTCGACGCAAAAGGCGTCGCAATCAAAGCCCAAATGGCCGTTCAAAAACGTGACGTTTATGCAAAACCTCAGGATTACAAGTCAGGACTGCATATCAACGTGGTCTATTCATCAAACATCCCATCGCACCTGTTTAACAACGTCGAGGTCATCGTCGATTCCTACGTTTATCAAGAGGTTAAGGTCAAATATCCGCTCCAGTCCTTGAGTGCGGTCTTTGTGAAGAACAAAATGGTGATGTTTTTTGAGTTGATTCTGCACAAGCTTATAAAGCTTGAAAAAGAAGAACAAACCGACGAAAACATAATCAGGCTGCCGAAAAATCTGGATTATGAACCTGAAGAATATGCTGATGATGAAAGTCTGATTAATTTTTCGAGTCTGAATTGCAGTTTCTTAAAAACCTCTGAGGAAGGGCTTTTGGGCAAACTTGAAGAAATTGCCGAGCAAGGGGTTGAGAACCCGATAGTCGCGATTTGCGGCAACAAAAAGAGTTCAAAACTCGCTCTGACAAGCACTGAAGACTTGAGTGCAATTTGGGAAGGCCACAAAATCGTGCGTTTCTCTTGCCCGAAAGACAACAAATTCACACCCTACGGGATTTTCAGACAAATACTTCTTGCATACAGAAATGTCAGCGAAACAGAAATCACGCTGAACCCAGAGGCGGTGGAAGCGGTCACGCAGGATGAAAACCTCAAAAACCTCCTGTTGATGGCACCTGACGGGCAGACCCACCCCGAAGATATCCGCTTCACATATTTTGAGGCGTTTTCTCATTTTATAAAGATGATTCCGTTCAAAACCCTCTTCGTTATTGAAGATTTCGAGAATGCGGATGAGAGTTCCATCGAAATTATAAAAGACCTTTTTGAGAACAAAGAACTGGGTGACACGGGCTTTTTGGTCAGTTGTGACGAGAATTTCGGGCTGCACAGAAAAATCCACAAACTCATGACCTCAAACAACTATTTTGAAATACAGCTAAAACCCTCTTCAAATAAGAACATAGCGGCGTTGAACGCAAAATCACTTAAAAATCTCAAAGACTCGTTTTATTTTGAAAAAGTCCTCGAAAACACGAGGGGGTCACATTTTTACTTTAATCAGGCTTTGGCCTACCTCGAAGACGACAAAATCCTCGCGAAAAAAGACGGAAAATATATCGTCACAAGCCAGAAAATGCTTGTGCTTCCGAAGAAAATCGACGAGCTTTTTGAAAAACGTCTTTTTCACTTGAAGCACGAAAAAGGCGCTCACGAACTTTTTGCGTCAATGGTTTTGATGGGCGAAAAGCTTCCCTACGGTGCTGTTTTGGCTCTCGGGATAAGCGATGACAAAAAAGTTTTGGCCTACCTTCAAAAAAGAGGATTCATAGAATTTTCGCAAGAAAAAGACATTCTGGTCAAGCATCGAAACCTTTTTAAAACAGCACTTCTTGAATCTGTAGAGGCGGAAACGCTTACGCAGATTGCGATGAATCTGCTTGAAAAAATTTACTCAAAAACGCCCGCCACGAGTGCGGCGAAGGCAGAGCTTTTGGAAATCGCAAAACTCAAAAAAGAGGCGTTTTCTCAATGGCACGCAATGGCAATGCTGTCAAGCCAAAGCGGGGATTTTTGTGCGTATTTAAACTGCACGAACAAGTTCCTCTCCCTCGTGGACAACGTCATCGACAAAGACACGAACACGACCGTAGAACAGGTCAAAATGGAGGTTTACGGGGAACTAGCGTCGATGTTGTACAAATATTATCCGGACAAAATCATCAACTTCCTCGAAATGCTTTTGGAAAACCTCGAAAAACAAAACGACGACAAGCGAATCAAAGAGGTCGCAAACAAGCTGGTGCAAAGCTGTCTCATCAGCGGGAATTTCCACAACGCGCTCGAATACATCGGAAAAATCCTTTCTCGCACGCCTCGCAGTTCGTTTGACCCGAAGGACAAGGGTTTCAGCCTGAATTATTTCCTTTTGAATCTTGTCACGCTTGAGATTTACTTCAACCTTGCACGTCTGAACGAGTGCATCGACCTTGGAGAAGAGCTTTTCAGGCATGTTGACCTGTCAACGATTACGGAATCCGTTCTGCCCGAAGGGTTTTCGAAGAAGCAGTTTGATGACGCAATCCTTGACGCACTGTTTTTCGTGAATGTTTCGAGGCTGATTCAACTTAAAAAAGACCGAAAAGAAAAGCTTCAAGCTGTTATCGAAAAGCTTCCGCAAAACTACGCCTGTTTCAGGTTACTGGCGCTTTTGAGCGACTTTTTGGAAGGCAAAGACATTATCGAGCCGATGAAAGAAATCGCCCGCGGCGGGTTGAATGACAAATATTCAAAAATCCTTTTCCCGACGCTGCAAGCCTTGATTTCACTGCAATACCAGGATTGGAACAACGTCGGAAATTACATTTACAACGCAAAAATCGAGGCCAATTCGCTTCATTTCCACCAGATTGAACTTTTCTGCGAACTTTTGATTGCTTATGCCTACGAAAACCTTGGCAGCGCGAAAAAGGCGAAACAGATTTATTGCAACGTCACGGACATTTCGTCTGACAAGGGACTGAAAAACATTACGGCGATGAGTTGGTATTTGAACGCAAAATCAGAACTTTCGCAGGGGAATTTTGAGGTTGCGTCGTCGATTGCGAACAACGCGATTGTGTCGATTGAAAACGACGAAAACGCTTCTGCGATGCTGGTTATGATGTTCAAAGCGCTTTCCGCGCAGCTTTCGCTCCATTCAGGCAATCTCGAACAGGCGCTTTTCTATGCAGAGCAAGCATTTGAGACGGCCCTCAAAAACGGTATAAATCTGGCATTGCCGCAGATTGCAGACATTCTGGCATACATTTACAATCAGATTCTCGAAAGCCCGCAGCCGAAAGAGGTTCTGACCGTTTATGAAAAGAAAATGGCCGAACTTGAAGCAAAAATGGCAGCACTTTAGACAGTCAGCGAATTGAACAGTGAACGGCTCTGGCAGGCGCTCACAAAGATTAACCAAAGGAGTTTTTATGAAAAAGATTTTGTCAGGTATTTTGATTTCAGCAATGTGTATAAACCTTGCACTGCCTGCATTTTCGCTTACAAAAACAGAACAAAACAACTACATAAAAATCGAGCGCAAAACGCGCCACCTTCACAGCCGACTCTCGAAAAAATATACGGGCTATGAATATACAATCACGAATGTCCACAACGCACCCGTAAAAATAAGCGGGGTGAGCGTTTGGGACAATGCGACGGGGAAAGTCGCATACCTTTCTGTCAAGCGCACCGGCGTTCGTGCCTCTTTGGAGACACTGGGTGCAGGCGTGGCTCTGGCTCTTCCCACGCTGGGAATCTCAGCCGTGGTTTCTGCGGTTGCAGTACCGTTCATCATTGTCGGCAACGCTTTCGGGAACGTCGGCGCAAACCGTGAGTCAAAGCGTTTTGACAAGCCCGTTGAGCCTTGTGCCTTGGAAAAGAAGGAATCTCTTGAGTTGAAGACAATGGCGCTTCGCAGGCATGAGCCTTCGTTTCGGGTAATTTTTGTGAACCCGATTACGGACGAGAACATGAGTTTGGAGTTGCGGTAAGTTTTATTTAAACAAAGCTTAGTCTGATTTGCCTGATGAAAAATGTCTCGAAACAGGAGTAAAAAATTCTTTTTTCGACACCTATGACACGTTAGTGAATCGAGCTAGAAAAAAGAATTTTTAAGTTCTGTTTTAAAAATTAAATTGCTGACCGCGACCCTACAAACTCTCGTCCGTAGCCGTCAACGGCGCACCGATAACCCTTTCGAGGTTCGCAGCGTTGATGTGATACTGCATCAAAGTGTTGTAATACTGAAGTTTCGCGTTCATATAAGAATTCTGCGCATCCTTAAGTTCAATCGCATCGCCCATTCCGACTTTGTATCTGCCTGAAGCAAGGTCATAGCGCTCTTTTGCGACTTCCATCTGCGAGCGAGAAACAGGAATCGACTCTTGCGCGTTTTTAAGCTGAATATAGGCCTGTTTAACATCAAGGTAAACCCTTTGCCTTTGAACCTCATAATCCGCCTGATCTTTTTTAAACGTCAAATGCGCCTCGTCAACCTGCTTTTTCAAGAGCAAAAGATTCAGATTAGAATAAGCGATTTGTCCGCCGATTTGGTAACCATAGTCCGTAGAAGGGTTTTTCCCGCCTCGTGTGTAGTTCCCAAACGCATTGATGTCAGGCATGAACGCTGTTTTCGACGCTTTGATTAAGAGTTTTGAGCCTTCCATTTTCTTTTGGGCAGCCATAAGTTCGGGACGCGCTTCGTAAGCGATTTTCAACACTTCATCAAAGTTCACGACATATTTTTTCTTGTCAAGCCTGTCTTGAATCGAAAACGCAGCAAATTCAGGCACACCCATCGCATTCGTCAACGAAGCAAAGCCGTTTTCTATGGAGTTTTTTGCACTGATTAATGTCAATTTCGTGTTATCAAGATTGTATTCCGCAGTCGAAACGTCAATTTTTGCCTTACTTCCGATTGAATAATAAGCTTTTGCCTGCTCAAGGTGGATTTGGTATTGAAGAACAGAATCTTCGTAAACCTCAACCTGCTGCTGCAAAAACAGGAGATTGTAATAAGAATTTTTCACCTGATAAACGATGTCGTTAATGCTCGCCTGCAAAGTGTCCTCTGACGCCTCAAAAGTCTTTTTTGCCAACCCTGCTTGGGTTCTGGTTTTCCCAAAGTCATAAATAAGCTGGTTAAAGCCTATGCTCGGCGCATTCCAAAGCGTATATTTTTGCATCGGGAACCTGAAGTTCGTCATCAACTGCAATCTGCAGCGGTTGGACGGTCCGGTGCGTGGCAATGGC
>CAZIVG010000060.1:0-9337 GCA_964542595.1 uncultured Muribaculaceae bacterium
CGGTTTTTGATGATAATGTTTTTTCGATGAATTTATCGTTACTCACTATTTAATTGCCTCTGGTCTCACAGTAAGCTTCAAGTGAAGTTCTCTTAACTGTTCTTCTGAAGCGATGGCAGGTGCGTTTGTCATCAAGCATTTCGCAGCAGAATTTTTAGGGAATGCAATAACCTCTCTTATTGAAGAACAGCCCGCAAGAAGTGCAACCAATCTATCCAGCCCGATAGCCAGTCCGGCATGCGGCGGAGTTCCGTATTGGAATGCTTGCATCATAAAGCCGAATTTTTGTTCTGTTTCTTCTTCTGTTAAGCCGAGAGCTTTGAAAACTTTCGCTTGAACTTCAGATGAGTGAATTCTCACAGAGCCGCCACCGAGTTCTGTTCCGTTATAAACTATGTCATAAGCGATTGAACGGACTTTTAGCGGGTCAGTTTCCATTTTATCAACATCCTCAAGGTTAGGTGATGTGAACGGGTGGTGCATAGCCGTGATTCTGTCGTGTTCTTTGCTGTATTCAAACATAGGGAAGTCCACAACCCAAAGAAGAGCGTGTGAGCCTTCTTTTATTAGCCCGAGTTTTTCTCCGAAATGGAGTCTGAATCTGCCCATTACATCATAAGTTGTTTTGGGGGCATCGGCCACGAAGAAGACAACATCACCGGGTTTTGCATCGGCACGTTCTTGAAGCGCTTTGATTTGAGATTCTTCAAGGAACTTGAGAATCGGTGATTTTACCGTTCCGTCTTCCATATAAGTAATCCAAGCAATACCTTTTGCTCCAAAGGAGATAGCCAAAGAACGCACATCATCCATTTCTTTTCTTGAGTATCCTGCGATACCGGGGATTTTAATCGCTTTTGCGATTCCGCCTTTTGCAAGAGTTTCCTTAACCGGTTCGAATGTTGATTCGTTTAAAATGTCTGCGATGTCGAACAATTCCAGTTCAAAACGAGCGTCAGGCTTGTCTGAACCGAATCTGTCCATTGCTTCTTGCCAGCTTATTCTTGTGAAAGGTGCTTTGATTTCAACGTTTGCGGCTTTGAATGATTCAACAATCAGCCCTTCGGTTAATTCAATTACGTCGTCTTGAGTCGCAAAAGACATTTCCATATCAATTTGTGTGAATTCAGGCTGTCTGTCTGCTCTCAAATCTTCGTCTCTGAAGCATTTCGCAATTTGGTAATATTTTTCAAGCCCTCCAACCATCAAAAGCTGTTTAAAGATTTGGGGGGATTGAGGGAGCGCGAAGAATTTTCCTTCGTGAACACGGCTCGGTACTAGATAGTCTCTTGCGCCTTCAGGAGTGGTGTTTATAAGGATAGGGGTTTCTACTTCCAAGAATTGGGCGCTGTTTAAATAGTTTCTTACAGATGTAACTATGTCGTGTCTGAGTCTCAAGTTTTGTGTCATTTGAGGGCGTCTGATGTCAAGATATCTGTATTTCAGTCTGATATCTTCTTTAACCTCGTTGCTTGAAAGTTCGAACGGAATCAGTTTTGCTTCTGAGAAAATCTCTACTTTTTCAGGGTACATTTCGATTTCGCCTGTTTTGAGTTCTGCGTTATAAGTTTCCTCAGGTCTTTTTGAAACTTTGCCCGTAACCTGGATCACATATTCGTCTTTCAGTCTGGAGAAAACAGCATGGACTTCTGGGTTGATTTGCGGGTCGGCAACAACTTGAAAGAATCCGGTTTTGTCTCTTAATTCAATAAAAATAATCCCGCCAAGATCTCTTACAGCTGAAACCCAGCCTGAGAGAGTGATTTCTTCACCGATATTTTTTATTGATAAATCTTCGTTGTAATGTGTTTTCATTTTCGAAAATGTTTTCATAAGTTAATTTCCCTATCCTTAAATGTTTCGTACCTACAAATTTATAACAAACAAACCCTATAATCAATTTTTATGATAAAATGTCATAAAAAGAGTATTGGATTTTAAAATATGATAAAATATGCGGTAAATTTAATTAAAAATACTTTCCATCCCATGGAAATTGCGGAATCTGCACAAGTTGAACACGGACAGTTGGTTTTGGTCCGCACCGAGAAAGGTGAGGAAGTTGCAAAAGTTTTTACCGTAAACCCGATGATTGCGAAGGCATGGGAAAAGAAAATGCCTGAGATTTTACCATTGATAAGAGTCTTGGGGCAGCGTGATCTTGAAATGCTTGATGAACTCAAAATTGCTGAAAGTGAAGCATTCAAAACCTGTAAAGAACTCGTTGCACAACATAATTTGCACATGAATCTTGTTCAAGCAAAATATACTTTTGACAGAAGAAAAGTCACATTTTATTATACAGCACCCGAGAGAGTTGATTTTCGAGGACTTTTGAAAGACCTCACACAAACGTTCAAACGTGTGAGAATAGACCTACGACATATCGGTGTTAGGGACGAAACCTCAATTCTTGAAGGCAATGGGCTTTGCGGAAGACCTTTTTGCTGTTGCACATTTTTAAGAAAATTTGATTCAATAAATATTAAATTGGCAAAAGATCAGGGAATGCCGATTACTCCGGGAAAAATTTCCGGCACGTGCGGGCGTTTGCTTTGCTGTTTAAATTATGAGTACAAAAATTATATTGATGCTGCGAAAGACTTGCCGCCAATAGGTTCGGGGGTAATGACTCCGGAAGGTCTCGGTCGTGTTTGTTCTCTTCACTTCTTGAGCAATGAAGTTTCCGTAAAAACTGAAGACGGAAAGATTAAAAACTTTAAAAAAGAAGAAATCGAAATGGTTGACGGTGACGTTAACATCGAGATTGATCTTCCATCCTCAACTATTTATCAGGAGCAGTCTGATTATAACGTTGATATAAAACAGCTTGAGGATGACAGAAACAGTTCTACCGGAAACGTCTGATATATTTTAATTTGAACGGGGTATTATAAAATTATGAAATCAACAAGAATGCAGTATTGTATAAAATCCGTGCCGAGTGATGACACTTTTTTGCTGGAGTCGCTTTTGAACGAAATGTCATCTTTGGGGTGGGAAATTTATACCATGCACGAAGTCGAGGGTGACGAAGGCTTTGTTTATAACTGTATTTTTGTGCGAGATATATCGGTTAATGAGGCTGAAGAAGAAGATGTCGATAGCATGTTCGGGTACCAAACCCAAATGCACAAGATGATGTCTTCTCAAAACGAACCTTATGAAAAGTGTATTGAAATTCAGAGAAAAATTAAAGAAATAAGAAAGAAAATTAACGGAATTAAATCTTTAATCGATGAGACAAACGAACTTCAAAGACAAAGCTTGAACAACGAAATGTTCAGAAGTATAGAAGAATTGAAAGAACTTAAAAAACAACTTCAAGATACTATTTCGCCTGACGTTATGTTGGACAAAATAGGAGAAGACAAGATTAAAATCAAATTGAGTGAAGAAAATATTGAGTTGGTCAACCCTGATTTGGATGCAAACCTTGTCGCACAGACTGTCAAAACTCGCCAAAAACTGGCAAATGAGCTGGGTTATATAATTCCAAGAATCAAATTTGAAAACGATGAATCTTTGCAGGCTAACGAGTTTCAGATTGATGTCAGAGGGGTTTGTGCCGCAAAGGGGTTGGTTTACCCCGGTTATTTGATGTTTTTCAAAGACGAATTGAATGTAGTGAAGGCACCGAAAGATGCAATCAAAGACTGTGACCCGATTACCGGGCGTCAGATTCTTTGGATTCCTAACCCTAAAACCAAAGATTTTTGGGCAACTGGGCTCAATGCTTCTCAATATATTTCAAGAATTCTCGAGTTTGTTTGTATAAAAAATGTTGAGGAAATATTTGATTATTCTGACATAAATAACTACATTGAAATCGTCAGCGAAAATAACTTGTATTTGATTGAAAACATAATCCCTGACTTTGTTTCGATTGCAGAGTTGAAATATATTTTAACCAGCCTAATCAAAGAGAAAGTCTCGATAAAAGATATTGTTTACATTTTTGAAAAAATAAACGATTTTGCTGATGAAGAAACAAAAGAGGACCTGCTTTCGAGGGTTCGTCATTCTTTATCGAGACAGATTTCGAAAAGCATTGCGAATGAGAACAATCTGATTAATGCATTTGAGTTGTCGGAAGCTACTCTGAAATACTTCGCAACGAAGCTTTCCGCAAAAAGCCAAGTTATAAGAATTGACAATTCAAAAATGAAAACAGTTGTTTCAAATATCTACAAGGCTATTGAAAATATCGGACTTGATTTGACAGAAATCGTTCTGATTGTGCCTATCGAAATCAGGCAAGTTGCCTCTGTCGTTTTCTCCCAACTTATCCCTAATGTGAAAGTCGTTGCAAGAGAGGAAATTGCAGGCGGTTATAATCTCGAAGTTATCGCTTCTGTGTAAAAAAATTACTTATAAATTTAAAGCCGGAATTCCTTCCGGCTTTTTTATTAAAGTTTACCTGTTTTGATAAGTTGGATATACTTGTCAAGCGGCCCGTCGGGTCTGTCCCAACTGAAGTCGTTTTTCATTGCAGTTTTCTGCATTTCTTCAAACTTGCCATGGTCATTGTAGTATACATTCAAGGCTCTTTCCATCACTTCACAATAAGCATCGCCGTTTGAAGAGAATTCATTTGCTTTGGATTTGTCTCCGAAGAGTTTCGTTGTTGTTTTCCAACCCTCTTCTACGTCATAGAATTCTTTTGTTCTGAAGCCGTCTATGTTGTCTTTGATTGTGTTTACAAGGCCACCTGTTGAAGTGGCTATCGGCAGCGCACCTTTTGCCATTGCTTCAAGCTGAGTCAGTCCGCAAGGTTCGAATTTGGAAGGAACAAGGAACAAATCCGCCGCTGAAGCCACAAGGTCTGTTCTCACAAAGCCTTTGATAAGAATGATTCTTTCAGCGATATTTTTGTAACCTTGTTTTTTAATCGGATCGGATTCGTTTTTCGATTTTTTAATCAATTCGTCTTTTAACCCGTGAGCAAGAGCGTCATAGACCGATGTGTTGGCAATATTTCCACCTATAACGAATACAGGAAGATTTTCTCTTGGAGTATGGAGATTATGCTCTGCAAACTTCAACATTGCATCTTTAAAGATGGAGTCAAGACCTTTCTGTGCATCTACACGACCTACATAAGCAACAACCGGCGTCTTCGAGAAATCTTTCACGTCGCTGATGTCAGTATTGAAAGGATCGTGCATGAGGTATTTTCTGGAGCTGAAATCGCCTTCACTCATCAGCTTTCGTTCTCTTTCAACAGTTTGTTTTAACAAATCCATTATCTGATTTTTGTTGTGGATTTTGTTTTCTAAGTTTCCATCATCAAAAGGAAGAAGTTTCGTTTTTGAAAAATCAATTGATGTTGAACCATTCAAGGTAAAATCAAGTTTTGATTCATTGAACACTTTCTGCATGTGATCTGCTGTCGGAGCAATTTTATCTTTTGAATAACCGTTTGTGATCGGCGTCAACGTGTGGCCATCGCCGTATTGTCTCGCTTTCATCAAATCCATCAAGCCATTTGACTTTACGTTTGATTCGGTCAATTCATAAGCGTAATGCTCTGATACAGGGACAACTCTATCAGAAAGAGTCATACCGGCCATTGCCGAACTGAATCCCTCTCCTTTCATCAATGAACAGGCGTCTTCAGATTTGGGCTTAAATTTAGGGTCATCAGAAGTCCAGCTTTGTGCATTGTTCAAGATGTCAATGCTGTAGCCGCCAAACAGTGTTGCAAAAACGCTTGTACGTTTGTTTGCATCATTATTTGTTGAGCCTTGGTGTTCAACGTTGTGTGCAATATAAATCACAGGAATCTCATCAAAATATTTTCCTGCTTCTTCTGAGATTTTTCCTGTATCAGCTTCAGCATTAGCGGTATAGTTTATCATTGCGGCAAGAGGCCCTGCGTGCCAATCGTTCAGCAATACAGAGTTTGGTGCTTCAATCTCTTTGAGTTTGCCTTCTTTCGCGTCTTTCATCATTTCATACACTGCTTTTGAGAAGAATGCCATTCTGAATACTTCATCTGTGCCGAATTTGTTGTTTGCATAGGCAGTACCGTCATTTGTAGTTTTTGGGTCATTTTCTTCAACATTGAAGATTTGAGCGTTTGCTACTTTATTGCCGTTTTCGTCGATTCTTGTTTTCGGTGTGTCCAAGAAATAGTAGTATGTGCCGTCGTTTTTAGGGTGTGAAAGTTCGTCTTTCGAATAATCGGTATAAGCTTTGTAGATGTTTACCTGAGTATCTTCCATTTTTGTATTTGTTGAAGGATTGTATATTGGTACATTGACAGAGCCGATAGGCGTAATTTCAATCTGTTTTATTATTTCGTGTTCTTCATTTGTTTTTTGGTCTTTGACTTTCTTTGCTGCATATTGATAAAATATCTTTCCGTCTTTGTTGATAATTTTCTTATTGCTGTCTGTATATAACGGAGTGACGTTAATCATTTTGTTGTCACCGTTTTTGAAACGTTTGTTGAAGGAGTTTGGCAAATCTTCTGCAACCTGTGCCAAGCCACCTACGAACATAAATTTGTGAGTCTCTGCACTAACCATCCAGGCGTTTATGTTCTTAATATCAGGCCACTTTCTTTGACCGTAGATTCTTGACGGAGCGGCACTTCTTATCTTCCACTGAGCGTAAGAAGAAATTCCGGGGCGAACAACATCAACCTTGAAATTTTTGCCGTAAGGAGTTGTTTGAGCATGTTCAATAGGGAGTTGTTTTTTGTAATTCAGTACTTCGAGTTTTCCACCAAACGAAATTAAGGAGCGATTCTGATTTCCCATCAATGACAGATAATTTTGCACTAAATTCGGAGCTGATGCATTCAACTGTACAACCTTTGATTTTAAGCCAAGGTTTTGTTGCGTTTTTACGGTTTCAAAACTTACCGGAGTGATTCGGTTTACTGATGCCATTTTAATATTCCTTATCAATGTCTTTATCTATTTACTTTGCAGTATGATTCTCTTTCCCTAATTGCTATAAGGGCTGTAAAAAATATTTTTGATACTTAACGTTATTGTTTTATGTTAAAAGTTACAAAAATTAATATCTAAAATGTATGATAAAATTGTTTTATGGATTTTAAAGATAAGATGAAAAATAAATTGAACATGCTTTTGGGAGATGTTTTTGGTGGGATTAACTCTGCAATCATCACGCTTCCTCAGGCGTTGGCGTTTGGGGTTGCGACCGGATTTGGTGCTGGTGCCGGAATCTGGGGTGCGATAATTTTATGTTTTGTAGCAGCTGTTTTTGGCCCAAAAGTTCCTCTCGTTTCAGGAGCGACAGGTCCTGTAGCAATTGTTGCGGCTTCGATTATGCTGGCTTTGAACAACGACTTAAAAGCAGCTTCGACGATAATTTTGATGGCGGGAATAATCCAAATTGCGGCGTCTTTGACAAATTTGCCAAGGGTCGTGAAGTATGTTCCTTACCCTGTTATTTCAGGATTTATGAACGGGGTTGGGTTAATAATTATAATTTTACAGTTGAACCCTTTGATGGGTCACAAGGCTATGTCTTCAACGATTACGACACTTTTTTCTTTGAAAGAAAGTCTTTTGACCTTGAATAATGATGCACTTTTTATTGGTGCGATTACTTTGATAATCGTATTTTTTATGCCGAAGGCTTTTAATAAAATACTTCCGTCTCAAATTGTTGCATTGATTTTGGGGACTCAGATTTCTATGAAGTTGGGGCTTAGTTTAGATAGAATTTCACACATTTCAACTACGTTCCCTTCTTTGATTAAGCCTTATTTGGATTTTGGGCATTTGATGATGTATTTGCCTTATGCCTTAACAATTTCTGTGGTTTTTTCAGCGGAAAGCATGTTGACCGGGCTTGTTGTAGATTCTTTGACAAAAACTCGTCATAATCCCAAGCATCTTCTTGTTGCGCAAGGGATTGGGAATCTTTTCTGTGGATTCACCGGCTCTCTGGGTGGCTCTGCGGCTACGATGCGAACAGTTGCGGCGGTTAATGCAGGTGCGACGACAAAGATTTGTGCTTTTGTGAATCCTATTTTACTTATAATCCTTCTGTTCAAGTGTTCAGGCTTTGTTTCACAAATTCCTCTGGCTGTTTTGGCGGCAATTTTGATGAAAATAGGTTATGACATTATTGATGTTAAGCTTTTGAAAGTCTTGAAATACGCACCGAAAGATGATTTGTATGTGCTTTTTCTTGTATTCTTTTTGACAGTTTTTTACAACCTGATTTTTGCGGTTGGTGCCGGAATTACTCTTGCGGCATTGCTTTATGCGAAAAGAGTTGCTGATAAGGCACAGATTATTAATAAACCTGTTTATGATGCAGAAATAATGGCAATGGAACGTGAATTGGAGCGTGATTACAAGCATAAAATTCGTGTTGTTCACATCAACGGGCAGTTCTTTTTCGGGTCGGCAACTCAATTGATTTCACATTTTGATGAGATGTTGGGTACAGAAATTTTGATTATAAACTATGAATCGGATGATTTGCTCGATATTTCTGCAATTTTTGCTTTTGAAGATATAATTTTGAGGCTTGAATCTCAGGAAATTAAGATTATTTTAGTTATTAAAAACGAAAATGTTCTTCAACAGTTAAAAGACCACGGTATCGTTGCCCAAATAGGTGAGGAACGTGTTTTTTATACAGAAATGATGGCCGTGGATTATGCAAAAGAGCATTTGAAAAATTGCTGATTCAGGCAGTATCATTCATTATCCGTTTTGTGCTAAATTAAAATCATGAAAAAAAGAATTATTTATATTGTATCAATAATTTTGTTTATATCAGTTTTGCTTTTTGGATGTATAAGAGCGGATGTCCCTGAGGATGAGACATTTTCAAACAGCGAAAACTCTTTTAAATCAGAGTCTCACATCCATTATCATTCACAAACAAAAACAATCGACGCTAAAGATTATTTGTTGTCGCGTTCTCCTGCAGGAAAATTCGGTGGAACACTTGTCACAAGCACAATCGGAGAAGGGCCGAAAACCTTTAATGCTTGGAATTCTATGGATGCGACTTCTTCACAGGCTGCGGATATTATGTTTGACGGGCTGGTGACGACTGACCCTTACACGGGCGAGGTTATCCCAAAACTTGCCAAATCCATAAAAGTGATGCCTGACAAAAAGACTTATATTTTTGAATTGAGACACGGATTGAAATGGTCTGACGGCAAAGATATTACAGCTGATGATGTTGTTTTTACATGGGATAAAATAATTTTTGGCGGCTTTGGCAACACAAGTACACGTGATGCAATGTATATTGATGGCGTTTTGCCTAAAGTCGAAAAAATTGACAAATATACTGTACATGAAGGGCTTAACCATGTAGATGAAAAAAT
>CAZIVG010000061.1:0-9247 GCA_964542595.1 uncultured Muribaculaceae bacterium
CAACATCTCAAAGAGGGTTGCACCACTGCATATATGAAATCGTAGATAACTCAATCGACGAATCATTGGCCGGATATTGTACAGCTATCACTGTCACAATCAACGCGGATGAATCCGTCACAGTAGAAGATAACGGACGTGGTATCCCCGTTGACATAAAACCGGATTCAGGAAAATCCGCATTGGAAATCGTACACACGGTTCTTCACGCAGGCGGAAAATTCGGCGACGGTGGTTACAAAGTTTCCGGCGGTCTTCACGGCGTTGGGGCTTCTGTTGTAAACGCGCTTTCAGAAAAATATATCGTTGAAGTTTCCAGACAGGGCTTCGTTTGGCGTCAAGAATACTTGAGAGGCGAACCGAATACAACTGTCGAAAAAATCAGAGAAACCGACAAAACAGGTACAAAAACAACTTTCTGGCCTGACCCGGAAATCTTTACAGAAACTACTCAAATTGACAGAGATGTCATCGCAAACCGTTTGAGAGAGATGGCATTCTTGAACAAAGGTTTGAAAATAATTTACATCGATGCAAAATCGAAAGAGGAACAAACTTTCCACTTCGAAGGCGGGATTGCCAGCTATGTTGAGTTTTTGAACAAAAACAAAACACCGCTTTTCGAACAGCCGATTTACATTGAAAAAGTCGTTGACACAATGAACGTGGAAATCGCAATGCAATACACAGAAGCTTATAACGAGTCTGTTTTAAGCTTTGCAAACAACATCAACACTCACGGCGGAGGAACCCACTTAACAGGCTTTAGAAACGGTATCACAAGGGTTTTGAACGAATATGCAAGAAAAAACAAAATCCTTAAAGATTCAGAAGCTAACCTCTCAGGTGACGACGTCAGAGAAGGCTTGACAGCTATCGTTTCAGTCAAATTGCCTGACCCTGAATTCGAAGGTCAGACAAAAGACAAACTCGGAAGTTCTGAAGCAACAGCAGCAGTTCAAGACGCTATCAGAGACAAACTGCAAGAATGGCTTGAATTCAATCCGAAATACGGAAAAATCATCATTGAAAAAACTTTGCAAGCACAAAGAGCAAGAGAAGCTGCGAGAAAAGCAAGAGAATTAACAAGAAGAAAGTCTGCTCTTGAGACATCGACTTTGCCGGGGAAACTTGCTGACTGCTCAAACAGAGAACCCGAAAAATGCGAACTTTACATAGTAGAGGGAGATTCTGCGGGCGGTTCTGCAAAACAAGGCAGAAACAGAATGTTTCAAGCGATTTTACCGCTTCGTGGTAAAATTCTTAACGTTGAGCGGGCGCGTTTGGACAAAATGTATGCAAACAACGAAATCAAGTCTATGGTTCAGGCTCTCGGTATCAACATCAGCAAAAACGAAGATGACGTTGATATAGAAAAACTCCGTTATCACAAAATCATCATCATGACCGACGCGGACGTTGACGGTGCGCACATCAGAACGCTACTTTTGACGTTCTTCTTCAGATATTGCAAACCGCTGCTCGATCAAGGTCACATCTACATTGCACAACCGCCATTGTACAAGATTTCTGTCGGAAAACAGTCTGAATACCTTTATGACAACAGAGCATTGGACAAAATGCTTCGCGAAAGAGGCATCAAAGGTTTGACACTGTTCAACAAAGATAAGTCTCAAAGTGCTACGGAAGAAAGTCTGACAACATTGCTGGCAGGCATGTCCACTTTCTACAGTTCTTTCAACAATCCGTTAATCAACGCGATTCCTTCGGTTGTAATGAGAGCGCTTATTCGTTCAAACATTGAAATTGAAGACTTTGACAGCCAAGAAGCAATGCAAAAACATTGTGAATACATAAATCATTATTTGGTTGACCACGCACAAAACTACGGAATTACTGAAGCAAAAGACTACAAAGTCGAAATCAAATTCAATACAGAAACTCAAAAATACAACCTCACGCTTCACATTGAAAACGAGTCAGAGCAGGTTCTTTTGACTTCTATTTTGATTAAGAGCAATGAATTCCAAAGAATCAAAAACGCATACCCTTCAATCAGAAACTACCTGATCGAAGAAGAAAAGGTTCTTTCTTTGGATACTGGAGCCGAAGAATTGCAAATCACTTCGTTTGCAGAGCTTCAAAGAGTAGTTGAAGAAAGAGGAAAAAAAGGATTAACGCTCCAACGATTCAAAGGTCTCGGTGAAATGATGCCTCAACAGCTTTGGGAAACAACAATGGATCCGTCTTCAAGAACACTTTTGAAGGTGAACGTAGAAGATGCAATGCTTTGCGACCAACTTTTTGACATCCTGATGGGTGACAAGGTTGAGCCTAGAAGAGACTTCATAGAAACTAACGCAATTTACGCAACAAATATCGATACGTAAACTCAAATAACAAAACAAAATATAAAAAGACTGACTGAAAAAGTTAGTCTTTTTTGTCTCCGGAACTAAAAATAAGTGGCAAAAAAAAATTTGTTTCGATTTTAAATATTTACAACCCCAAAAACCAAGGAGAGAAAAATGAAAGTTAGCACTATTAACACCGGAATTCACAAAGAATATAGTTACAACACAAAAGAACAGTCACAAGGTACAAATAATATCAATTTCGGTTCCAAAAAAGATGTTCTGATTTATGCAATAAATCAAAGAAAAACATTCGAATCAAATTATTTCAAATCAAAAATATCTAAATTTCTTGAGGTAAAAAGAGGCCTTAGCCAATACACAAAACCATTTAAACGCCACAAAATGGATTTTTTGTATGAACTTTCTCGAAATTTTTATCTTAAAAATTATGAAGGAAAAATTGCCGACCCTAACAAAGAAAAAAATCTTGTTTTTGCAATTTATGACAAGGTTAAATATCCTGAACCAATACACTTAAAAATTGCATCGAAAAAAGACTATTCTCTCGAAGAAATAGGAAAAATCTTTGATTATACAAATGAGTCACCCGAAAAACTTAAACTCGTTGAATCATTGAATAAACAATTCGATTTGCCATACAAAAAACTGGAAGGATTTCTTTCTTCGGAAAAATCAAAAGAAATTGCAAAGAATTATAACGATTACGAACCATTTATAAAACTAAACATCAATGAGGAAAATCCTGCGAGACTTCTCGAAGCAGAAATCCAAAAAGGCTATAACAAAGAGAAGTTCCAAGCCAGATTAAAAATCAACGAATTAACAAAAGAAGGCATTTTACAAAGAATCAATAAAGAGGAATTGGAACAAGGTGCAAACACAGAACGTCTCGAATTTTTGGACAGGTTCAGAGCTGCTTACAACGGTAGTCGTTCAGATATCACAACTCAAGAAGAAAAAGAAATGTTTCAAAGATTATATACATCGACAACGCCTCAAAACTTGCCTTTGAGAAAAAAGGTTCTAAGACTTGTGCAAAATAACATTAATCTTGAAAGCAAACACGAAAAAGCACCTCTTGAGCAGCTTGAAAAAGTCTTCAAACAAATTTATTACAGCAATGCAAAGGCGAAAGATTTCTTAAACAATGCAAACACAAAAGAAATCAGCACACTCGAAGGACTCGGCAACGCGATTGAAAACCACGTTATAGGTTCATACGAAGGCAAAGTCAAAAAAACCTTCAGAAAATTTACATCGTTTTTCAAAAAAGACAAAGTCTAACGACTGATTTTAAAGGTTAACTTTTGTATCATGTCAAAAATCAACTAGCAAATAAAATATTTAGGAGTTTTATATAAACGGGTTGACTTTTTCAGCCCGTACGACCCTTTTAAAAAAATCTTTATCGGGTAAAATAATATTTTCAAAGGTGAACAAATAAAGTGACACAGATCAGACAAGTTGACATAAAAAATCAATATAGTCTAAAGCGAAAAGAGTCCGGGCATTATCAGTATGAGGCAGGCGGTTCGCTTCAAAGGAACAAACTTACACAAACATACAATAAAACTACAGAACCCTTGCAAGGTGCGCTAAAAGCGCAAATATCTTTCAAGGGTTCTTACGTTAATAAAATAAAAAAAGTATTTAATCCAATCCTAAAGCCAATCCCAAAAAAACTTGCACAAAAAGTATTTGATTCTCTTGGAAATATAAGCAAAAGGCAACATGAGGATTATTCCAAAATCCTTGAAAACTACGTTTCGCGTCTTCAAAGCAACGAAAATTTCCGAAAAAAAATGGGTATTTCGCTTGAAACAGCAAATAAAATGTCCTCGAATAATCTTGAGAATTTGTACTACATACCCGAGAAAAAACTCTTTAAAAAGTTTCTCGACCAAGTCACAGAACCGGTCACAATTTTTTATGAGTGGGTTCAAAAACTAACCCTGCCTAAAGCAAAACTGGAAGAAAGACTCGAAAACAAAAGAATTCTCAACGAATTTTCGAGCCTCCAAGGCCTAATGAAATCTCACGAAATCTGGGAAAATAACTACCGAAAAATGAGCGGTAACCCAAAATGGAATCAGAACAGCAAATTCCTCATTCCTGATGATGTTCTTTACAGTAAAATCAACAGAAGAAGAAAAAAAATTGTCGATCCGAATAAAGGAAAGTATTCAACAACATCTCTGATGCTCGGAAACCGTTTTATCTCAGGTGTTGTTTATTCGTACTTCCTCGGCACAGATGCCTACAACACAACAATGCGATACAGCAACGACAAACACGAGGCCAAGTCTCAAAGAAACTCCCGTGTTGCACAAGAATTCTCAAGAATCGGACTGAACATGTACATTCAAAACCTCTTGTTCGGTACTTTCTCATCTGCTGTTAACAAAAGCCTTTCAACAGCACTTTTCGTTTCAGGCTCTACAGCGGCATGCTCAGAAGTTCTCGGCAGAAAACTCGTCGGAAAACCGATTATGCCGTCAAATAAAGAAACTCTCGACCGCCTTGAAAAAGAAATGACAGAAAAGAAAGGTGTTTTGCCGGCTATCGGAAGACTTTTGACAAACGCAAAGAAAAAATCTCCAACTTTAGCAAAAGTTTCAACAAACATTCAAGAAGCGGTTTCTTATGAGAAAAAAGAACCTAACAAAACTATATATTCAGCTTTTTCAAAAAACAAAAAAACTGCACAAAATACGACAATGCCTTCATTCAAAGGTTTTTTCAAGACAGAACAATTAATTGATAAACAAAAAATAAACAAAGTTCTAAAAGCTCTGGAAAAAGCTGATCCGCAAGAATATAAAAACTTGAAAGAAATACTCGAAAAAGCACTCAAAAAATCGAATTTCTGGGAACCTAAAAATACGTCAAAAACACTTAACAAAAATTTCAACGAAAATGGGATGATTTTCGATAAAGTAAGTTCAGAAAAAAAGCTTTTGACATGCGATTTGGATGCACTGTTAAATAACAAAGATGTCGATAAATTACCTATCGGAGAAACAAAAACTCCTTGGGGCCAATTAACAAAAAGCTTGATGGTTCCGGTGAATTTCGTCAAAAATACTTTTAAGTCACTTGTAAAAAGCATCTCTAAAATTTATGCAAAATTGGTGGGAAAATCAAATAACGCAAGTACTGAAGAATTCATCAAACTCTCAAAAAGTATGAAACCTGACGACAAAGAAAAACTTCAAAGATTCAATGAATTCTACCTGAGAAGACTGAATCTCGATGTCTGGCGTGAATCTTCGCTTAGTAATGAAGTTAAAAAAATAAGAATTTTTGATGAATTCAAAGAAATCTCGAAAAAAGACAAAGAAGACATCGAAGGTGCAAAAAATATTTTACTCTGGCTTGATAAACAAATTAATCGAGAAAAAATCACAATCAACCAAGATGGAACTCTAGCCGAAAAAGATATTCCAAAAGTACAAAAAATAATGAGAGATGCGGTCTTGAAAGCAGACGGCTCAACACACGTTGAATATGACGGAAACACACTCGCTCAGACGAACATAAACCTCTCAAGAGCAATCACAACACTGTTTTTAGTGACAGATGCTTATAACCTCACAATGCAATACAGTGGCGACAACAAAAAAGATGCAAGCAAAAGCGCGAAAAACAGGGCAGCACAAGAAATTTCAAGAATCAGTGTATCTGCTTATTTAATGGCATTTGTCCACAACCTCCTTTCTAAACTTTGCAATTCAAGCCTTGCCGGAGCATTCACATTGACAGCTTTGACTTCGTCAATCAACGATTCACTTTCTCGAAAAGTTGTCGGAGTGCCATTGAGCGCAAAAAATAAAGAAGAACTTGAAGAAATAGATAATAAAAATACAAAATCCAAAAATCCTGTAAAAAAAGCACTCGCATATTCTATCGGGAAAAAAGGGCTTCTTCCAAAGAAAAAAGACTTAACAGAAAAAATGCTTCCTGACTTTTTTGACAATGATTTCTTCATCAAGCCAACAATTTCGTGATAATATTTATTTTTAATATAGAATAAGAAAATGGATAGTTCAAAAGAAAACAATCTCGAATTTCAGCATTACACCGTCATGAAAAATGAAGCGGTGGACGCGCTCAACTGTGAAAGCGGAAAAATCTACATCGACGCAACTCTCGGCGGAGGCGGACACTCTGAACTTATTCTAAAAAGAATCCGGCCTGACGGAAGGTTAATCGCTTTTGACATTGACAATGATGCGATTGCTTTTTCAAAAAACAGACTAAAAGATTACGACAATTTAACAATTGTTAAGGAATCTTACTCCAATATTAAAAAAGTGTTACAAGACCTCGGAATCAAAGAAATAACCGGCGGAATTGTCTTTGACCTCGGTGCATCCTATCACCAACTCACGAAACAAGACAGAGGCTTCAGCTTCATGAAAGATGCTCCGCTAGACATGAGATTCAACCAGGACGACACTTTCAGCGCGTTTGAAGTGGTCAATGGTTACAGTGAAGAAGATTTGGTCAGAATAATCAGCGAATACGGTGAAGAAAAATTTACAAAAAGAATTGTAAAAAATATTATAAATTACAGACACGATAAAAACATAGAAACGACGGGCGAATTGGCGGAAATAATCAAAAATGCAGTCCCAAAAACAAAAGAAAAAATTCACCCTGCGACCCGTGTCTTTCAAGCGATTCGAATAGAAGTAAACCAAGAGTTACAAAACATTAAAAATACATTAAATGAAGTGCTTACTTTATTGTCTGTTGGTGGTATAATCAGTGTAATAAGTTTTCACTCATTAGAGGACAGACTTGTTAAGCAATGTTTTAAGCATTATTCGTCGAAGTGTAGATGCAAACCAAATGATCCTATTTGCAAATGCGAACCGCCAATGCTTGAACTAATGAACAGAAAGCCGATTATGGCTACAGAATTAGAAACTAAGGAGAACCCTCCGTCACGTTCAGCAAAATTGAGGGTAGCTAAGAAAATATCGTCATGGGAGACAGAAATTGACTAGGCCTGTTTTAGATCAAAGAAGCAATCAGTATCAAAACCATAATCGACATACGACGAATCCGATAATTGACGGATACTTCCCCACCCATAAAACTTATAAAGAAATGGCAATCACAAGAGTGAACAGAACACTTTGTGCAATACTTATTTTATTCATTTTGACGTCTGCTGTGAGTTACTATTTTGTAACGGCAAACGAAATTACGCTGAACCAATACAGAAAACAAACTCTCGCACTCAATGACGAAAATGTAGAACTCCAGAACAAGTTGGACTACTTAAAATCATATTACAATGTTGACAAAGCTATGCAAAAACAGCATTTGCTCCAAAAAGCAAAAACGGTCATCGAAGTAAAAGACACGCCGGCTACCGAACCGCTTAATAAAACAGCTATCGCGAAAGTGGCTGAAGCCTCTCAAAAACCTTTTCAATGGGCAATCGGTTTTTAGAAATCAGTTTTTAGAGTTATAACAATGACAAAAAATTACCTTAATGAAATTGAATCGATAACAAATGAAATTCAAAAAAGAGGCGATGTTTACGAACTTTTTTACCAAAGGGGTTATTTCCATTTTTTGAATGAAGACGACGAGAAAGCACAAGACGATTATAAAAAAGCTCTTTCTCTCGGGCTTGATGCAACGCAGTTGCCTTATTATGCATTTTCAAATTCTAACAGCAAAAGAAGAGAATTTCTTTTACCTGAAAAAATTATGGTCTTTTTAATTCTCATAATGGTTTTGGCAGCACTTGCCGTTCAGATTTTTAACGCGTATTTGAATCTAAAGCATTAAGTTAATATTCTGTTACAAATGTAAGAAAAGTAGCAAAAAACGATTTTCAGAGACTTATTACATACACACATAAGAGGTCAAGTGTATGAATAAGATTTCATTTAAAGCCGGTTTTGAAGGAATGAATCGTAACGACATAAAAACGATTTTTGAGTACAGAACAAAAGACGACAAAAAGCATACGATAGTTTTCACCAAAGGAACAAAAACCTATGGCGAAGATAAGTTCGAGTTGTTTAAAAACGGAGAAAAAACCGCAGAACACAAAACAGAAATTCTGGACGAAGATTATTTTACAGTACGTGAATTAATGAGTATTTTCAGTCTCCTAAAAGCAAAAGCAGCACAAGAAAAAATAGAAAATATGAAAAAGAAAAAGGCAGGTAAGTATGATTAATAAAATTTCATTCAAAGCAACTATTCAAGGAATCAACAATTTTAGGACAAAGGAAGAATTCGAATCAGAGACAAGATTTGACAAAAAACACTCTATGACTCTTTTGAATAAAGAATTCGAATCAGAACCTGACACGTTTGTTCTTACCAAGAACGGAAAACAAACAATCACTTATCAACCTGAATTTATAACCAGTAAAGACGGAAACTACACTACGAAACAGCTGGTTCGTATATTTAACACAATGAAAGCAATCGAAGCAAGAGAATTTGTAAAAGAAAGTATGAAAGCGAAACAAGAAAAAATAAAAGCTGCAGAAAATCAACATCTTATGGAAGAAGTCGACGCCGGCAAATAATAAAAAACCAAGTACAAAATATCCTTTCGTTGTGAGTGATTTGTTTGTATAGATATAAAGCTCATGATAAAAAAAGTTGTTAGTCACCAAAGTTATTGTTACTTAAATTCACAAACAAAAGCCCCTCGAAACATAATTTCGAAGGGCTTTGAGCTTATTCAAAAATCAGCTATTCAGCGTCTTTTTCAGGAATTCTCATCGCATAGAAAGATCTCCATACGAATACCAATGCGATAATCAAGAAGATTATACCCGCACTAGGAGCGAATTTTCTGAATGACTCGTTGATAGCGATTTCCATTGCAAGAAGACCGAATAAAGTTGTGAACTTGATAATCGGGTTCA
>CAZIVG010000062.1:0-9193 GCA_964542595.1 uncultured Muribaculaceae bacterium
ACAAAATCGTAATCGTTGACAATCCTATCGACACGACTTATCAAGAAAAATATTTGAACAAAAGTGAGAGATGTTTTCATCAGGTTGAGTCGGGTGATTCGCCTGCGAAAATTGCAAAAAAACATGATGTTTCTCTCAGACGTCTTTTGCATGCAAACGGAATGACTCGTGAAACGGTTATCTATCCGGCTGATATACTTATGGTTCCTGAATCTTACAAGGTCAATAATATTGAAAGCCTCAAGGATGTTTCGAGATTAACAGGTTTGTCTAAGGAGTTTTTGAACTCTATGATTGATTTTGAAAAGGCTCATAAAGAAATTTATACTGACCGAAACGGGAACAAAACCATAGGTATCGGCCACCTGATTACACCTGAAGAAGGCAATAAATATAAAGACAAAAAACTTACAGATGCTGAAATATACACGATTTTTGCTCAGGATTTGGTTGATTTTGATTTAAACATGAAAACATTGTTCAGCGAAAAAACTTACAAAGAAATTCCGGTGAATTTGAAAGAATCTTTGATTGATTTGGCTTTTAATAAAGGGGTCGGGAGAGTCGAAGAGAATAAAACACTTATCAACGCTCTAAATCAAAAAGACTATGTAACAGCTGTTGCGAATCTTAATCAGGATTATTCGGTTGTGAAAAACGCAAAAGGCGAGACTGTGAAACTCCCCGCCAGCGGATTGAGTAAAAGAAGTTTGTTTGAAATGCATAATGCTTCGAAAATCTTTAAAAACGGAGTTCCTGATGGAGTCTTGAACTCTGCTGAAAAAGTTTATAAAAACGGCTTGAATTGTATGGAAGCGGAATACCAGCGTGGTGAATTCGGCAAAGATGCTTATGAAAATGTAAAAGCAGAATATGAAAAATTGGCGTACAACTGGTTTGGTGGAAAAATCGGCAAGAAGTCAGGAAGGGCAGTTAAAGAAGTCGAAGAAAAACAAAGCTCTTCCCCCAAAAAACAGGCCTCGAATATCGCCGGTGGTTCAAAAAATGTTTGTATTAACGGTAATACGACTAATTGGACTGTTGCATCACTTTATGAAGATTGGAAAAAAACAGCCCAAAGGAGCAAACGACCTTTTGTGAGACCTTTGCCGGAAATCGATAAAAGTGGAAACCTGACAGCAATGGTAAAGGTTTTTGAACCGGTGAAAAAAGGTTCTTTGAGCGGAAAAACCATCATCGTGAATCCGGGGCACGGCGGAGCAATGGCTACAGGAAGCAATGTTAACTTTGACCCCGGTACAAGTAACGCTGTGATGAGCAAAAAGAACCCCAACATTGAGACGAATGTGTTCAAAGGCAACAACGGAAAGCCTCTCGAGGAATGGGTTGTCAACGAAAGAATCGCAAAAACTTTGACTGAAAAGATTACGGCAAAAGGCGGCAAAGTTATCTTTGTTCAAGGTTCTGTCTATACTGCAATGAATTCAATCAGAAAGCTTCAAAAAGAAAATAAAGTTGATTTGATTGTCAGTCTCCACAGCAATTCCGATGGTTCCAAAAGAGGGATTTATCTCTTGGGTAACATGCAAGACGGAAAGATTGACAAAGGTGATGAAAAACTTGCAATCGTCATTAAAAATAAAATGGAAGATCATTCTTGGTTCAGAGGACTAATTAAACAACAATCTCAACCTCTCGGAGTTTTGAGTTCCGAAAAGGGCGTATCTTCTAAAATTCCGGCAGTCCTTATTGAAACAGGAAATCTGAAAAATGAAACGGATGTTGCGAATCTTAATTCTAAAGATTTTAAAAATCACATGATAAATTCAATTTTTTCAGGGATTGAGGAGCATCTAAAATAAATTACTTCGTTACGCCTTTGATGTCTTTGAAAATGTAAGGTCGCACAAACGCGAAAGTTCCGTAAATCATAAGCCCGATACCTGCGATGTTCAATCCTTTTGAAAGTTTTGAAGGTTTTTTTGCTCCAACTATTTGAGAAATCGCGCCCAGAAACGAACCGCTCATGAACCCTAAATATCCCTTGAAAACTGTTCTGGGAACGCTTACGGTGTCTGTCATATCGCTTGTGTTTTTGATGTTTGTATAAAATTTATCCGTCAACTTCGATTTCTTCATCGAAATTATAGCTGGTGAAGTGCTTGTGATGGGTTGCAGTGTCATAATTTATCCCTGAGTCTGTACTACAATTATAATAACTCAAAAATCATCGTCTGCAACCCCTGTTTTCTTGTGGTTCTATTGTTTTTCCGAAGAAAAGTCTGAATGTTCCGAAAGGCTTTTTCATTTTTTCTTTGACAGCACAGGTCATTTCTTTCAAATTACACAAAATCCCGTTAGTTTGACAAAGCGCTGAATCTACCATCGGCATTGCTTCATTGATACTTGTCGCGGCAGAATTGAGATTTTCAATAGTTTTGTTAAGGTTTGCACTGCTTTCTTTCGCATTAAAAAGAGCTGATTCCGTGTGCGAAACCGAATTGTCCAAACTTTTCTGCTTAAGCGCATTGTCAAATTTTGAAGAAATCGTTTTGATATTTTTTGTTGTCTGAAGCAAATTTTCGCCCGAAGCATGAATATTTCCCTGATTTTCTTTTATCAGGTCTTGCAAAAGGACAAACAAGTCCCCGAGCGCGACAATCGTGTTATCAAGGTTTTCAGAACTGCTTTCCAGATTTTCTTTTATGTGCTCCATGCTGTCAGGGTCTTGGTTGAATAGGAACGACTCAATGTCGGTGGTTGCTTTACCTGAAATTATGTCGCCATCTTTCAGAAGATATTGTGATGGTTCTTTCGGATAGACAAGTTCAATGAAATCAATCTTTTTTCCGTCGATTCGTTCTCTTTTAAGCATTGCCGTTGTGTTAATCGGAAGTTTTAAGCCGTTATAATCAAGCATAACCCTGACATGGGTGCTTTTGCAGTCGTGGCAGAGCAGGGTTTTTCTGACTTTGCCGATTTTTATTCCTCTCAAATAGACAGAGACATTTCTGTTTAAGGGCCGCATTTCTTTAAACTCAACAGTCAAATATAGGGCAGTTAAAAGGTTGTAAACGTGCATCGAAAGCAATACCAGAAGCGCAATCAGAATGACGTTTATCGTAAAAATGTTTGTTTTAAAAAATCGTTGTATTTTTTCCATTATTCAAATAAATTATCTTATTTGAATAATTTTTTAAATTCGCCGTTTGTCCTAGCCCTAAAAGAAGGAATTAGGATTCTTTAAAAAACGGATGGTAAGGTTTGTTGGGTTCAACTTTTACATCAAGTCCGAATTGCAGGATTCTGTTCAAAACAGCGAAGTCTTTCGGATTGTTGTTCTCTTCAGGGTTCAAGATGAAGAGAATGTCTTCGACATCCGGATTTTCATTTTCAGGAAGTTCTTCATTCGACCACGATTCAAGTTCTGACAGATATTCTCTGTAGAGTTTGTTAATCTTAAATGTGTTAACTTTTTTCTGTGCCTGAATTTCGAAAAGATTTCCGTCGAAGTTTGTTTTGTAGGTTCTTTTTTCTGACGGGAATTTTTTCACGAGCGAGAAAATCTCGATATTTTCAGCGAGTTCCTCAAACGGCAAAGAGTAAACCTTCATGTTTCCTGTCGCTTCATAAAGCACGTCCGCGAGAGCCTGTTCCATAGCGAGTGTTTTCAGCTTTGTTTCAATCGGCATCCGTTTTTTGTCTACGATTGCCAGCTTGCCACTTTCGGATGGAGAAGTTCTTTTTTTGCAGCATTTTGTTTCAAATATTTCTGCATCAAGTTTTCCGTTGGGGTTTTTCAAAATGTCTTCTATTTCTTTAAAGTAAGAATCGATGTAATCCCTCGGCACAAAGTCGAATTTCCTTGCAAAAAGGTTGTTTAACCTTTGAAGTTCTTCGATTTCTGTGAATGCTTCAGGTTTTGAGAAAATGCAATGATCGGCCTGTTCTTTGAGGCTTTCAGGCATTTGCCCGACGAATTTTTGATAGAATGCATTTTTTGCTTTAATGGGGAATGCACTTTTTTCTGAGAACAAAATCAATGCTGATTTTCCGTAAAGTGCCAGATTTTCCCTCATCGCGTTTCTGTCAAAACCGTTTATATTTATAGGTACAGCTGAATTTTTCAGGCTTGAGTTAAGGGCTTTGTCACCTGTGTTTGTGAAATATTTATCTAAAATTTCATCAAGTTCATCTTCTGTGAGGTCTTTTTTGTATTCTTCATAGAGGAAATTGACTTTTTTTAGGTCAACTTTCGAGTTTACGACTTTGAGGTTGTAATTCATTTCATTTTTTTGTGACTTGAACTCGATTGTTTTTTCACCTTGTTCAAGTTGGAAAAGTGCAACCTTTGCATCCGGGTTCGGCATGAAAAAGACGACAGGATCTTTTGTTGCTTGATACAAAACGTTTGCGATAGCTGCTTCAATAGCCCTGTTGCATCTTTTTGCACGTGGCGGTTCGTTCGCTGTGATGTTTATTATTTCTTGTACATCCTCATCGGGGATTTTATCGCCGCGAAGGTTTTTTGTCCAGCTTTCAATGATTTTTTGCGGAGTTCTTTCGAGATAAATATCTAAAAGTTCAGGGAAATAACTTTTGGGTAGTGATTTTGATTTTCCGTAAACGTGAGAATTATATGCATCTACAAACGCTTTTTTATAATCATCTTCAGACTCTTTCGGGGGTTGGTTTTCTATGCTTTGGGTCTGTTGCGTTTTGAAGTTTTCGACTTCTCTGATTCTGTCTTTTTTGTCTCTATTAATCTGATTTTTGAGTGCTTCAAAAGTTCCTCTCTCAATTGCGCCGTTAACTTTTTCTTGTGACTCGACAATTTTTTGTCCGAAAGCTTTTGTCAAATCGGGATTGTTTTCCCAGAATTCCGTCATCACTTTTGATTGGAAATTGCTGAATTCGTCCGTTGAATAAAGCAGGTCAGCGGGTTTGTAAACCTGATTTTCTTTTAAGTGTGAGGAGAGTTTCTTGAGCAAGTCTGTGCTGTGATTCCACGCATCAATCATCGTGTAGCGAAGCGGCTCGGCTCCTGATTTCATCTTCGAAATGTAATCTGTTCTTTGCGCCGGAGTCATATTCGTCCAGCGTGCAGTCAGCCTTTGCATTCTTTTCAGGTGAAGCGTGTCCTTTTGTGCTTCGGAGAGGTTGGCTTCATAGATCTTTAAGTTGTTTTTTGCCCAGAGTTTGAACAAATCATCTTTGCTCAAAACACTCGAGCCGACTTTTACTTTGTTATCTTTTGCCGGTTTGGTTTCTTTTTCTTCAATTGAGTCAGGGTTTTGCTTGTTAAGTTCTTTTTGCTCTTTTTCAAGTGCGCGCTCATTTTTTTTGTATTTTTTAAGCAATTCAATTTCATCAAGCTGGTCTGCAATCATCTCAATCTTTTCGTTTTGACTCAAGCCGCTCCACCAGTTTTCGAATTTTTCGACGGATTTTTTTGCTCTTGAGACCCTTTCGTTTGCGGGAAGAGAATCCCAAAATGCAGAGATTTTTTCACCGACCGCGTCAGAATAGCCGTCTTTTGTGTAACGAAGTGACTGTTGATATTCGAAAGACGGGGTTTTTATTCCGAGTGCTTTTAATGTCGAGGTATAGATATACTGAGGGGTTTCGCCTTCTTTTGCGGTTTTGTTTTTGAATTTGAAATCTGCTTTAAAATCTTCGTTCAAGTCGGATTCGAGGTCGGTGTTAATCTCGTCAACAGTTTTTCCTTCAAGAAAAATCTTTTTCACAAGATAGACTGTCAAATCACTTTTGTCTTTCAAAATGCCTTCATCAGAAAGAGCCAAAAGCTCTTCATTTTCTTTAGCAGTTTGCAAAATGCCTCTCTTCGCTTTGCTTTCTGATGCTTGGATTAGATCTGAAAACAAAGGCTCGAAAAGAAAATCTTTTTTTATGTCTGTGACGTTTTTTGCATTTTCGAGTTTTGAAAATGCTCTTTTTTGTGCTTCAAGCGGGGTTAGTCTTGTTTTGTCTTCGAGAGATTTTACGTAGGTTTTGACAGTGTAGGGCATTCTGTCTTTGTTTACTTCGTAAAAACGCTCCAATCCTTTATCTACTCTCGCGCGAAAGGAAATCAAGTGGTCATTAAACTTTGATTTCAATTCAAGCGGTTTTGTTTCAACTGTTTGAACGTTTTCTTGCGGCTCTGTTTCTTTCGCTTTTATATTAAGAGAAAAATTGTAAAAAGAGTTTGTTTTATTGATTTTCATGCTATTTCCGCCTTTGATTATGCTGATACAAGGATTGTGAAAATCATTGATTGCTTTAATCAATGCGGTTTTGTGTCAATTTTTACAATTGTTAATAAACCCATAGAAAAGGTAAATCAATTAACTTTATAAACAAGATTCAAATCGTTAACATCGATAAAATCTTTGTAAGTGTATGGAATATCAACGTTTAAAACACTTTTGTCCTCGAAATCCATGAGGGCATTGGCGTTTATGAAGCTGTCATCCAACTTAAGTTTGTATTTTCCGGGTTCAATCCCTGAAAAGTAAAAATTGCCTTTGTCATCAACTGTGCTGTAAGCGGCTTCGTTTCCGTTTTCGTCATTTAAAACGATGATGAAATCGTTTATGTTTATTGTCCTTCCGAAGTCGTCCATAATTTTGAGACGACCGGTGATGTTTCCGACACAGCTTTTTAGCGGGAATTCGATTTTTGTTGTTTTTCTTGAGTCGATTCTGACGAGTTTTTCGTTCAGGATTCCTTTTTCTTGATAAAGTGTTGCTTGCAGCTTGTCGGTGTCTATTTTTACGGTATAAACCCCTGCATCTGTGCCTGTGGGAATGGCTTTTCCTTTTCGGTTTGTGTAAATAGGAGAGTTTACCCAGCTGCATTTGATTGGTACGTTATCGACTTTTATGTCGTCTTTGTCGTATTTTCCGTTTTTGTTTTTGTCGATGTAAGTTGTGATTTCTGCGTAACCCTTGTTGTCATCGTTGTAACCCACGGATTTCAGCCCTGACGGAAGTACTGCGAAGGCGTCGTTTAAGACAACATTAACTGAATGTCTGGAACTCATCGGGAGATACATGTTGTTGATGATATAGCCGCCCATTCTGTTAAATTGATAGTTGAGATTTACGGTTCGGCCTGATTTAGTGCGATAGGCTAGGTTCGCCGAAAAGTCTAATCCTTTGTCGTCGCCCGTGTATTTGTAACCTGTGCCGAGGCTCAGAGTGACTCGTTTGAATTCGGGGAAAGTGTAGCCGATTTTCATCATGTTGAATTTGTTTTCTTGGGTGCTGTAATTGTATTTTACGCTGTCGTGACCAAGAGCGAGAGAGCCGATGTTTTTTGGCAGTCTGTAATCTGCTTTTGCATAAACTGTTGAGTAAAGCGACTTGTAGCCTGTATAGCCTTCGGGGTTTTCTTCATAAGTCGTTTGATAATTGCTTTCGGTTTTTCCTGCTTGGAGGTAAATGTCTGAGTTTATGCGTTTTGAAAAGTTTAAATCGTAGTAATAACTTCTGTTTTTCGCTAGGGCGTTGCTTCCTTCTCGTCCGTTTATGTTGAATCTTACATCGGCAACGTTTTCGATGGTTTTGTGTGCGCTGAGGGAGTATTCGTTGAAGTCTATGAGTCCGCCTTCAAAACGTTTTGCTGTATTTGAGTAATATTTTTTAAAACTGCCGTCGATTCCGCAATTCTTTTGGGAGACTCCTCCGCTCAAGAATACGCCTGTTCTGTCGTTCATATAGCTTCCGTCTCCGCCTGCGAGGTAGAAGTCTGCTGAGGTGTTGAAGATTCCTGCTTTGAAATTGTAATCGTCTTTGAGGTAAATCGCTTCTGCTGCGAGAGTGTAGCCGGGTTCTTGGATTGAGCCTTTGGTGATATCTTTTGAGGTGCTGACCCCGCCTATTGTTTTAAATTTTAGGTTTTTCGTTTTTATGTATTCAAAAGTGTTCAAACTTGTTAAACCTTCGAGGTTGTTGGGGTTTTTCCATCCTCCGGATGTCAAAAGGGCGTCCGTTGAATAAATGCTCTGCCAGAGAGAGTTTTTCGGTAATTGATAGATTTTGTCGAAAACGAGTTTTGAATCGAATTTGAGATTCTCTTTGATTCCGTATTCGTATTGAGACCCCAAAATGAACTTTTTTGTGTTCATTTCGTAAATGTAACCGTTGCTGTTAAAAAGCTTGTTGTTGTAGCCTGTTGCTCCTGCGAGGAGAGTGTATTTTTTTTCTTTTTCTTCAGGCATGTTTTTGTATTTCGGGTAAGTTTTTTCATAAACAACACTCGTTGAGCCATCGGCTTTGAGTTCTTCGAGGCGGATTTTTTCGGGATTTTTGTTGAGGAAAAGGTTTCCTAAAGAATAATATCCGTCATAAGTGCTTAGGGTTGAGTGTTCCTTGTCGTCGATAAAAACCTTTACAAGGCTGTCCGGAGCTACGTTTCCGTTAAGGTCGCGGTAGCTTTTTTTTCGTGTTTCATAGTTCCCCACTTGAATCCCAAGCATTTGGTTGCCGATAGTGTAGGTTTCTTCTTTTATGCCTCTGACTCTTCCGATTTCGTAATCCAGTCCTTTAAAAGTGTTGTGGTAATTGAATCCCAGACCCCCGAATGAGAAAAGTTCACCTTTATAGTTGTAAGTGTTGAAGTCGGCACTGAGGTCTCCGCCAAAGGCTTTACCCTTCATTACCACCTGTGTGTTGTTGTTGAAAAAAATGTTTTTGCTTGAGCCGTTTAACATGTATTGTGAAATGTTGTCGCTCATCGTGTTGTTAGTGAAACTTATTGAATCGAAAAGGATTTTTTGCGATTTTTGAGGTGCGAGAACATTTGTGTAGGCTTTGAATTTTGATTGTTGCGTGTTTTCGTCAGAGTTTTCTTGATTAAGATTTTCGAGAAGTGCGAGTTTTCTTTGGGTTTTTGCAGCGATTGAAAGGTCATTTTTGTTTGTTGTAAGTTTTGACGCGAAGATTACGCTCAAGTCATCTGCATCACAGTAAATTTCGTCTTTAATGTCTTCCATCAGGCCTTTTTTTACATAAAAATTTTCTTTTGAAGATACTCTTTTTCCGTCAAATTCGATGAACTCTTTCGCAACTTTCCCCTTTTTTCCGTCAGCTGTGACGAAGTCTATTTCTTTCGTGGTGTGATTAGTTTTCACCGTAACTTCGAAGATTTCAGAAAGTTGTTTAAATGGCAGCAAGATTTTTTCGCTTTTTGTCAAAAGGATTTCGACATCATAATAAGCGGAGTCATT
>CAZIVG010000063.1:0-9155 GCA_964542595.1 uncultured Muribaculaceae bacterium
TTCAGCAGGCAACCACACTCAAATCGGTGAACTAATCGCTGACGCTATGGAAAAAGTAGGCACAGACGGTGTTATCACTGTAGAGGAATCAAAATCTTTCGGTACAAACCTGAAAGTTGTTGAGGGTATGCAGTTTGACAAAGGCTACATCTCACCATACTTTGTGACTGACCCTGAAAGAATGGAAGCAGTTTTAGAGGATGCTTATGTACTTTGTGTAAATAAAAAAGTTAACCTCATCGCTGACCTTGTGCCTATCCTTGAACAGGTTGCTCGTGACGGACGTTCACTTCTTATCATCGCTGAAGATGTTGAGGGTGAAGCTTTGGCAACACTAGTTGTAAACACAATGAGAAAAGTTTTAAGAGCAGTTGCAGTAAAAGCTCCGGGATTCGGCGACAGAAGAAAAGCTATGCTCGAAGACATCGCAATCCTTACAGGCGGCGAAATGTTCACTGAAGAACTCGGCATAAAACTCGAAAACATCACTGTTCAAATGCTCGGTAAAGCAAAACGCGTTACTGTTACAAAAGACAACACAACAATCGTTGTGGGTGACGAGTCAAAAGAAGCAGTTGCTGACAGAGTAAGACTTATCAAAAAACAAATCGAACAATCAGACTCTGACTATGACAAAGAAAAACTTCAAGAAAGACTTGCTAAACTTTCAGGCGGCGTAGCTGTTATCGAAGTTGGTGCGGCAAGTGAAGTTGAACTTAAAGAAAGAAAATTGAGAATTGAAGATGCACTTAACGCAACAAGAGCCGCTAAAGAAGAAGGTATCGTACCGGGCGGCGGTGTGGCACTTGTCAGAGTAATGCAAGAAATGGCTAAAAGCTTGAACTCTTGCCCTTACAACTCTGATGACGAAAAAGTCGGCTACAGAATTTTGCTTGACGCTCTTCATATTCCTTTGAAACAAATCGCTGATAACGCAGGCGAAAAAGGCGATGTTGTCGTTGAAGAAGTTAAAAAACGCGAATGTGAATCAGAAGGTTTTGACGCTTTGACAAACACATATGTTGATATGTTCAAAGCAGGTATCGTTGACCCTGCCAAAGTTACTCGTTCAGTATTGGAAAATGCTGTATCAGTAGCTTCAATGCTTCTTACAACAGAAGCAGCGGTTGTGGAAATACCTTCGAAAGACGCAGCACCTGCTATGCCTCCAATGGGCGGCATGGGCGGTATGATGTAGAATGCTGCAGCCGGAGTGAAGTTGACTTAAACATTCAGTTTTCGGCAACGTAAATTAATATGAGCGATGTGGAGATCCCTGATTTCCTCATTAGCAAGAACTTAAAAAGCGAGTTGAAATTTTCAATTCGCTTTTTTCTTTTATAGCAAAAAATATTTTCACGGTTTTTAAAATCATTACTATGAAAATACAGAACATCTCCTTTGCACATTATGCAAAATCAAAGATTAATAACAATCAAAAACATATTTCATATGACACAAATCCAATTCCCGGTGACTCAGTTTCTTTTAAAGGCAGAAAAGAGTTGACTCCTGAAGAAAAATTCGAAAGAGCTATGGATATTGTCTCTTGTTTTTCAAAGGAACAGATTCAAAATATGGATGACTTTGACCAAGGCCACTTGGAGGGGATTCAGCATGGGTTAAAAACTTTTGAAGGGATGAATTTTAAAGAAATTTATTTTCTTTTGTCTAAAATGGGAGAACTTTGTGTTCCTGTCATCAGGGATTGTTCAGGCATGTGTCCTGTGTGTTCTGTGAACGGATTGCCAAAAGACCGCAAAACCCCTGAGTTGCTGGACAGAATAGATTTTGAAGATTATTCAAACTTTACACATGACCTAAAAACAATAAACGAACGTCTGGGTTTTGATATGGAAGAAGCTGCTTTATCGGAGCGTTCTCTTTTAGAAAAGTTTATCGGATTAACCCCAATGGTCTCTTTGTTTCACGATTCTGATTGCAAAGATGTTTGGATTAAGGACAAAGATGGCAAAATTCATGAATTCCCCGAACTTAATAAAATGCTTTTTGATGCAACAGGAATAAAGGGAATCTTTGATACAACCGGAGGGTGGTCTCGGTCAAATGAAAAGGTCCAAAAGCGTATGGAATCACTGGCTGATTATTACACTAAGCCTGAAAACCAAAATGAAATAGAGCAAATCAACATATCTTTAAACCCCTATCACGGCATTATGGAAAAAGCCAACAAATTCAAGAATAAAGGCGATATAGATGGTTATAACAGATTGAAAAGCACGTATGTAAAAAATATTGCAAATGCTATGTACACTTTCACGCCGCTTATAGATTTTGATGCATACCAAATTCTTGCAAAAGCTTTCCAAGATGATGAAGATTCAAAGTTTGACGACTACAAAGTTCCTGTGCTTGAACAACTTAAGGAAGAAGTTTTTGAAGTGCTTGAAAAAAGATATTCAGATGATTTAAAAAACAAAAACTACAAATTTGTCAAAAATAAAGGCGATATTTCCGATTTGATGAATAAAATTAAGCGAAAAAGTTATGGCGTTTCTGTAGCATTCTTACCTTCAGCGAGAAAAAATATATTTTCAGATATTCCTGTTGATCAAAAGTATATTTTCCCTAAATATTCAGCACTTGGGCCTGTTTTGAAGAAAACAGATTTGTTTGTTGATATCAATGGAAAAATCTACTTCAAAAACGATTTTCAGGTTTTTAAAACTGATAAGAGCTTCAACTTCAAAAATAAAGACAGGCCAACAAAACAAATTTATCCCCAACCCGAAAAAAGAATTATCAGCATTGAAAATAGGGATTTTATTGATTATTAGGCGCAAAATTGGCATAACTTTATAATATGCTACAACAAATAGTCGTTTCATGCTTATTATCCTAAACGGAAATTACATATATGTAATACGTTAGATTTTAAAATTAATATAATTACGTATATGGAACGAGATGAGAAAAAACTCATAAAAAATTTAGGGAATTATCTTAAAATTTTAAGAGAGTCTAAGGGTGTTTCTCTCAATATTTTCGCCTATGAAAATGATCTTACGACTGCTACTGTCAGCAGAATTGAGAACGGACTTGTTGATACAAAATTTTCCACTTTGATAAAGTACGCCAAAGGTCTCGAAATTCCCCTTGAAAATATACTTCAAAAACTGAATATAGACTATTCAAACGATGATTATTAAATGTGGTGATTTTGTTTCTTAACTCTACCACCATCAACTTCGTGAACGTTTTCAATCGTGATAAATGCCGATTCGTCCAAAGATTTTGCAAGCTGTTTAAGTTTTGCAATCTCAAGCCTGTTTATTACACAAAAAACAATCTTTTTCTCTTGTCCTGAATATCCGCCCCTTGCCTTCAGGTATGTGACACTTACATCAAAATTCTTCATAATCGCACTGCCTATATCATCGTGCTTGTCTGTGACGATTCTGACGGCCTTAGATTCGTTTAAACCTTCAATAACGATATCGATTACACGATAGGCGATGAAATATGAAATCATTGAATACATTGAACTGCGCCAGTCGTTGTAAACGAACCCTGCTGCTGTGAAGATGAAAAGGTTGAAAAACATAATTATCTCGCCAACCGAAAAACCGAGTTTTTTTGAAAGTCTGATTGAAAGGATTTCTGTTCCGTCAAGAGATGAATTGCTTCTCAATACCAACCCGACGCCGACCCCCAGAATCAAGCCTCCAAAAACACAAGCGAGGAATTGATCAGAAACGTGTTTGTGTTCGAGCCACACAGGCATCAAAGAAACTCCGACAGCAAGAATTATTACTGCATAAAACGTATAAGCCACAAAAGCTTTGCCCATTTTCTTTAATGCCAAAAAGATGAAAGGCAAATTTAAAAGGAAAATTGACAATCCAAGAGGAAAGTGAGTTTTGTATGCAGTCATAATCGCGATACCCATAATTCCGCCGTCAATGATTTTGTTCGGAATCAAAAATGCTTCGAGTGCAAAAGCTGCAATCAGAGCGCCGATTGTCATTATGATTAAGTTAAAAAGAATTTTTTTCATATGACAATCATATCATAGCGTAAACCCGCCTTGCAACTTAAGAAAAGTAAACTCTTGTTATTTTCAAAATTTTGTGTATAATCTAATTAGCAGCAGTGAATAAGAGGTTTTTAAGCTGCAAATCGGTTAAGCAAAAGAGCTGTTTGGATTTATCTTTCTCTTTTGTTTAAGAGGTTTTTTGTCAGAATAAGGGAATCCCCCTTTTCTGATTGGATTTACTTAATTAGCAATAAATTAATGAGCGTTTGCAAATTTAACTACAAATATATCAAAGACAAAGCCACCCCCGGCAGCTGGAGAAGGGGCTATGAGAGCAGCCAAAAAGACATCGTTTTGTCCTGCGAAAGAAAAATTGCAGGGGTTGAGGCAAAGGTCAAGGGCAATTTTAAAGATGCCTACGAAACCAGTCTGACTTTCACAAAAACAGGTGTAAAGGCCGATTGTTCTTGTCCTTTGAAAGAAGAATGGTGCAAGCACGCTATTGCTGTCGGACTGAAGGTTATTGCAGATAAGTCATACGAGGAATATCTCGAAAGAGTGCACAAAATCGAACCTGATCTTTCTGATGAACATATTCCGCCTGTTGAAAATCCTGCAGGAAAATATGTTTTTCACTTTAATCCGAAAAGAAGGCAAAATTTCTTCTCGATTCTTGTTATGGACAGGGCATCCGGTAAGGTTATCAGAGATATCGAAGCAATTTTAAGAGCGTTGATTGAAATTCAAAGAAACGACAAGTCGTTTATTTTGAATAACGAAGAAAAAGTTGAATTGGCACTTTTTCAGCTTCTTTTGCAGCGTTCGAGATTGGACAAAAAAGCCGGCTGGTACGATATTCCGATTGCAAAATTTGATGATTTCTTCCAACTGCTTGCAAAGGCAGAAGAAGTTGTTGACGGCAGGTCAAAAGAACGCATAAGATTTGACCGGACAGAATGGGAATTGTCTCTTTCTGTTAATTTCTCCATGGTCGGCAATGTACTGCTGTCATTGACTTGGGACAGAGCGGACGGCACGGATTCTTATCCTTTTGAAGAGATTAGATATTTTTCAAGACAACTCAAATGGGGACGTTACAAAAACGTTATTTTCCCTACGAACACTCCAGTTTCGTCTTTGCCTCAAAATCTCATTAAGGCAAGCTTTACGGACGTAAAAGATGCTGACGGTGCAAAGTTTCTTTATGAGGAACTTCCGAAACTTCAAAAACAAATGAAAGTCCACGTTTCAGAGGCTATCGAAAAACTTTTCCTTGAACAAAAACCGCCAACAAATGTTGTTAAACTCGGGCTTGATTATGACGGGTCGTTGAAAGCCGAACTCGAATTTGAGTATGACGGAACGCGCGTTCCTTATTCAAAACACACGGAAAAAACGCCGTATGTCACAATCAAAAAGCCGAAAGAAGATTTACTTTACTGGGTGAAAAGAAATCCGCTCCACGAAGAACAGGCTTATCATATGCTTATGGCGTGCAAATTCGCGCCTATGCAAACAAATAACCTTGCTTTAGAAAAAGAAAACGCAATCGATTTTTACAACTATTATATCCAGCAGGCAGGTGATGGTTGGATTTTTGAAGAAAAAGACGATATGTCCTTTTTTAAACTCACGAAAGACCCGTTTGAACTTTGTGCTGACATTGATTTTTCAATCAATTCCACAGACAGTTTTGAAGTCGAACTATACGGCAGAGTGGGCGAAGAAGTTATTCCTTTTGAAGAGCTTTACAGTCAGACGCTGGACAACAGTAAATATGTCAGAATCAAAAACCTGGGTTTTGCTGAAATTCCGACAATCGACATTTATTCCCTGATGAGAGCGTTCAACACGTTTGATGTTTACAAAAACGATGAAAATAAATATATCGTAAAAACCTATCGAGCAGGTCTTATGTCTGAGATGGAAAACCTCGGTATGAAAATCAAAATGAGTCGTAAGTTTTCTAAGTTCTGGAAACAGATTTCGACATTCTCTACAATGGATGTTCCGAGCCTTCCGAAAGGCATCAATGCGGAATTCAGAGAATATCAGACTCGCGGTTTCGGCTGGCTGTGGTTTATGTATCAATACGGCTTGAACGGAATTCTGGCTGATGATATGGGTCTGGGTAAAACATTGCAGGCGCTCGCTTTGATTCAAAAAGCAAAAGAAAAGAATAAAAAAGCGCCGAATCTTGTTATTTGCCCGACATCTGTTGTTTTCAACTGGGAAAATGAGATTGAAAAATTTGCACCCGGTTTAAGCTGTTTGAAATTGAGTGGAGTCGAAAGAAAAGATTTATTCAAAGAAATCCCTAAACACGATATTGTTATTACAAGCTATGCTTTGATTAGACGTGATATTGCAAAACTCAAAAAATATGAATTCAGATACGTGATTCTTGATGAATCTCAAAACATTAAAAACGCGGAATCGTTGACTGCACAAAGTGTTAAACAACTGAACTGCAAACACAAACTGGCGCTATCAGGTACGCCTATTGAAAACAGGCTTGAAGAACTTTGGTCGATTTTTGATTTCTTGATGCCGGGCTTCTTGTTTGACAAGTCAGAATTCAATTATCGCTATGTAACCCCGATTACGGAACGAGAAGACAAAACTGTTGAAAAACGTTTGAAATCACAGATTTATCCGTTCATCTTACGTCGTATGAAAAGAGATGTTGCGAAAGATCTTCCGGATAAAATCGAAAACGTTGCATACTGCGAACTTACTCCTGAGCAAAAAGATTTCTACATGGAAGTTCTTGACTCTACAAAAGAAGAACTTTTCAAATCAATCGAAGAAAAAGGTATCGAAAAGAGCAGAATGTCAATTTTCTCTGCCCTGTTGCGCTTGAGACAAATCTGCTGTCACCCGAGACTTTACGACAAAGAAAACGTCAAAGGCATAAAACATTCGGGCAAATTCGAACATTTGAAATCTATGCTTGAAGAAATCATTGCCGAAAAACACAGAGTTCTTCTGTTCAGCCAATTTGTTGACATGCTCGATATTGTTAAAGAATGGCTGACGAAAGAGGGCATAAAACACGAATACCTCACTGGTAGCACAAAAGACCGTCAAAAAGTTGTGGAAAACTTCAATTCTGACCCGACGATTCCGATTTTCTTAATCAGTTTGAAAGCAGGCGGAACAGGCTTGAACCTTACTGGTGCGGATTACGTAATCCATTACGATCCGTGGTGGAACCCCGCTGTCGAAGATCAGGCGACAGACCGTGCATATCGTATCGGGCAGACGAAAAAGGTTTTCGTTTACCGTATGATTACCAAAGGTACGGTGGAAGAAAAGATTCAAAGGCTCAAATCAAGAAAAAGAGACCTCGTCGATTCAGTTATTTCTGTTGACAGAAACATTGGAAAATCGCTCACTTATGAAGATTTGAAAGATATCTTCTCGCTTGATTAAAAATGTAATTCAATTTTAAAAAAATAGTCTGTAACGTTTTTGTAACATTGCAGGCTTTTTAGTAAATTTTAGGTTTTGAGCATCATTATAAAACCAGAAGTGAAAAAGTAAACTAATCCATAAACTCTATAACCTAACTACCAAAATTACTAACCGAATCAACGCCTTTGACTAACCCTCAAAGGCTTTTTTTTATGCAAAAAATTCTTTAAGCTTTTCGATTTTTGTATTTTCGTCAGATTCAAAGTAAATTCTCAACAACGGCTCTGTTCCGCTCGGACGAATCAAAACCCATGTTTTTTCATCATCGAGGTAATACTTTACGCCGTCTTTTGTGTCTTTTTCCTTGATTTCGAACCCTGCAACAGAATCAAGTTCTGAGTATTTTTTCATTAAAATTTCCAGCTGTGTTTGATCTTGGAGTTTTACATCGACTCTTTTGTTGATGAATTCGCAGCCTGCTTTTTGTCTCAACTCTTCTTGGAGTTCCCAGAGCGGTTTGCCTTCGTATGCAATCATTTCCAGCACTAACAAGTCGGCAATGATTCCGTCTTTTTCGGGGATGTGTCCTTTAATGCTCAATCCGCCTGATTCTTCTCCGCCGATGATGGTGTCATATTCTCTCATCGCTTCGCCGACCCATTTGAATCCGACAGGGGTTTCGACAACATCGATTTCATACTGATGCGCAATCACGTCGAGCATTTGGCTTGCGCCGACAGTTTTTACGAGTTTTCCGCTGAAGCCTTTATTTTTAATAAGGTGTCCGAGGAGCAATGCGATAATTTCGTTTGGAGTGACATATTCCGCTTTTTCATTGATTACGCCGAATCTGTCGCCGTCACCGTCGTTGCTGAGACCTATTGCGCTGGTTCTTCTCGCAATCAATAGAATCAAGTCCTGCAAATATTTAGCTTTCGGTTCAGGCATGCCTCCGCCAAAGTTGGGGTCGTGCTCCATCCTTAATGATTCGAAGCTTATGTCGTTTCTTCTCAACAACTCGTCAAAATACCCGATACTCGCGCTGTAAAGGCCATCATAGATTATTTCTCCGTCATCATCTTCACTCGTGAAATATTCTCTGATTTTTTCAAAATCAATCAACGATTCAATGTGTTTGTAATAAGGTTCTTTGAAAGATTCTTTGGAAATCTCAAAAGTTTCTGTCGGGTTGAATTTTATGTTTTCGATGTTTTCTATGTTTTCAACAATTGCGTTGGTGATTTCAGTCGTTGCTGGTCCTGCGTAATCGGGAATGAATTTGATTCCGAGGTACTCAGGAGGGTTGTGAGAGGCCGTAAACATGATTGCGTTGGCGTTTTTGAACTTTGCATTGAACGCTACAACAGGAGTTGGCACAACTTCTGAAGAAAGGGTTACTTTAAAACCTGCATTTTTAAGAATTTCTGCTGAAAACTCAGAAAACTCTTTTGCCATGTTTCTAGGGTCATAGCCAATGATGAAAGGTTTTTCGATGCCGTCTTTTTCAAGAACGTACTTTGCAATCGCTTTGGTTACAATTTCGACGTTTTCAAACGTGAAATCTTGTCCCACAATCGCTCTCCATCCGTCAGTGCCGAACTTTATACCCGTCGTATTATTTGCCATTTTCTAAACCCTTTTGTACAATATTTGAATAGTAATTTATAAACTATTTTATCAAAGAAATGAAGAAGGACAAAATGATTGAGATAAGTAAAGATATTAACGAGTTGGTTTTTCT
>CAZIVG010000064.1:0-9082 GCA_964542595.1 uncultured Muribaculaceae bacterium
ATATGGCAAAAGAATGCAGTTTTGACGTAGTTTCAGAATTTGATAAACAAGAATTGGTAAACGCAATTGATCAGGCAAAACGTGAATTGACAACACGCTTCGACTTGAAAGGTTCAAACTCAGACATAATTCTTGAAGCAGACAAGTCTGTAACAATCACCACAGCAGACGACATGAAACTCAGAAATATTCTCGATATTCTTCAAACAAAAATGGTTAAGAGAAATTTGAACATAAAGATTCTTGATCCTCAGCCAATGGAGCATGCTTTGGGTGGAAACGTAAGACAGGTTTATAATTTGAAAAAGGGATTGTCTCCTGAACTGGCAAAAAAAATAGTTGCGGATATCAAAAATGCGAAACTCAAAGTTCAAGCATCAATCCAGGGTGAACAAGTCAGAGTCTCCGGAAAAAGTAAGGATGACTTGCAAGATGTTATAAGACTTTTGAAAGAAAATGAAGACTCTTATGACAGCCCTCTTCAATTCCAAAACTACAGATAAAATTTCCAGATATAATTAAATTGTAGCTCTATATAAAATGTAAAAATATGTTTCATTTTTTTCGTTAAATAGCAAAAAAGATTTTGTTTAAACTTAATATTAGTGACAGACAATTAATATTAAATTTAGTAAATAATTTTTTGTTAATTTCTTGCAAAAAAAAATATCTTATGACGAAAATACATAAGGGCAGGAAAATGAACGTTAGATACCATAAAAACATTTTATATAAAGACCGAACTAGTCAGAATCAAGTGACGAAGGGTCAACTATCCTCAAAAAACAACCAACTTAATAATTTTAAAGAAACGCCTTTAGAGAGAGCATCAAATGATATTTCCTTTAAGGGCGTTCTTTCTTCTGACAAACTCAATAAGATTTATGATAAAGTTTTTTACACAAGAACAAAAGAATACAACTACCTTGAAACCATAAAGTCAGTTAGAAAATACTTCAAAAAAAGTGGAAATTCTCTCCTTCGTGAATACAGAAGCAATGCGGCAATACGGGAAAATGTAGTCAATGACCCTATCAAAAGAACTTTATTATTCAAAGAAAAAAACCCGATTAAGCTAACGCTGGAAGGTATTGTTTATCCATTTCTCAAATTACCGCTCCACATAATTGACGGAGTAGCGGAGTTTTTACGTAAAAGACAAATTATTTCACCAAATGCCGGAAAAAACAAAAGTACTATTTATGGAAAATTCCGTGCAAAGCTTGATGATGACGAAAAATTCAATTCACTTGTAGGAGTTGTGAAAAACTTCAACAAGCATAAGTTTGACAGAGAAAAAGTCAGAGATGCCGAGATTTTCCGCGACGGATTGAAAATGTTCGATCCAAAATCAGGAAACTATAATGCGGTGCATGAAAGAGCTTTGACTAGGATCGTAACAGGATTTATTCCGGCTGTTTTTCTTGCAAAAGATGCCTACAACCTCTCAAGAATCTGCGATGACAACGCAACGGCTGCTGAAAAAGAGAAAAAAGTTCGATTCAATCAAGAAACAAAGCGTGTTGTCGGAAACGCTTATCTTCAACTAATCACACTCGGTGCGTTGGCTAAATTCGTCAACGCAAGTAAAACTGCGTATGTTGCAGTAACAATTTTAACAACACTTGCTACAGAGACTTATTCAAGACTATCTAACGGTAAGAAAATTCACTTTATTTCTAAAGACGAAGCCAAAGAAATAAACAAAAAAGCAAGGGAAAAGAACGGTAAAAATTCTGCAAATGTAAAAATCAATTCTGATAACAAAACTGCAGACTTTGCCCCTGCTGCAAGCAAAGAAAAAATATCAAATCCTGCATTCAAAGAATCAAAAGTCTTCAAAGATTTCTCAATGGCAACAAAAATTTCATTCAGAGCCAATGAGAAAAACTCGCCGAAAACAGATAACAAAGATGATAAAGAAATGAAACCTTTGTTAAGCCTTAATTCTGTTTTAACTTGGATTTTAGGCACAATCGCCCTTGGGTATGCAATAAGAGGATCAAAGGCAGGGATTCAAAAATTAATAAAAAATCCAAAATACAATAATTCATCACTTGTTAAAAACATGAAATCAATCGACGAAAAAATAGCCAAAGGCAAAAAAAATATTATAAAGTTTTTGAAACTTGAAAAAGTTTCAGGAAACACAATTTTTGAAAAATTCTACAATAAAATAACAACAAAAGAAAATGTTATCGACACAAAACGATTCATAGAACTAAGCGATAATCTCAAAGAATATGACAAAAACTTTGGTGATAAGTTCGGGCTTATTGTGAGAAAATTCCAAAAAGGTGAAATGCTTAAGTCGTTCGCACTTGAACTTGCGGCAGATATCGAAAAAATTGAAGCAAAAACACTTGATCAACAAGTGAAGCTCAAAAATTATGCAAAAGAATTCAAAATTGCCGCTCAAGGTAAATTGTCAAAAGAACGCGAAGCAATAATGATTAGAAGAAACTTTAATGACTTCTACAAAAAGCTTTGCCAAAACGGCGAAACAAAAATGGCAGATGAGATCAAAGGATTATTATTTAATCAGAATGGAGATCTCATAGGCTCAAATTACTCAGCCATAAGCAAGTTGCTCAAAAAATCAGCAAAAGCCAGACCAAAAAGCGACTTAGCTGAGTTTGTCCACGCATTTGACGGTGTATTTAAAGTTGATGTACAAACCGAAAATTACAGATTATATAACAAATTCATGGCAGACATGAAGAAAAACGATCAATGGAAAATTGTTGAAAAATACCAATCTCAAATGCTTCAATCCATAGCTGGAGAAACGGTTACACTTGGAAGAACAAATAAGTTTATAATTAAAGAAGCAGTCGATTTTGTCATCCAGCCATTCAAATTTATATGGAGCACAGTAACATTCCCTTATAAATTGATGAAAAAATTTGAAAAAGCAGCAAAACCAACTCCTCTACCAAAATGGAAACCTGAAATCGAAACAGTTGCAAACAGCTTCAAAAAACTTGAAAAAACATATAAAAATACTGAAAATTACGTCAATTTCTGGAACAAAAAAGCCATTAAACACAACCAAAAAGTTGCAGCAGGAAGCGGCAAAGAAATTATTGAAATCAAAGACGCAAAAGAAGAATTTGCCAAAATAATGAATAAAACAATCAGCAAAGCCTTCAATACAGTTACAATGTCGAGTGTTTCAAACTCAGATCTTTCAGAACTCGCCAAATACTCAACAACAGCGGCTACTGCCTGGTTCTTGATAGCAGACAACCACAATATGGTTATGCTTAAATCTGACGGTGAAAACAAAAAAGACGCATCACTGAAAGGAAAAGAAAGAGCTGTTCAAGAAACATCCAGACTATTCTATAACCAACTCTGGATCAACCTGTTCAACAGCACATTCAGAAACGTTTATAACGGCAGCCTATTTGGTGCAGAAGCAGTTAATACAGCGTCAACTATACTCGGTGAATATACAAACAGAAAAGCTATAGGAGTCCCTGTCAGCGAAATGTCACGAGACGAAATCCTCAAACAAGACTATGAAAACTTACATAGTAAAGGCGCCAAAGGTAAATTCTTCAGATTTATGTCAAGACTGACAGGAAAAAGAGCGCTTACTCAACGAGAACAAGCTGCAAAACCAAAAGATAAAGAAAACATCGAAAAAAAATAAATATAAAAAAAGCATGACTTGTGGTCACGCTTTTTTTCTTTATGCATAAGATTTATAAATGTTTTTCGATATTTGATAGAATAGAAGTCTTGGGCATCAAACCAACAAGTCTTTCTACGGGCTTTCCTTCCTTAAAAATAAGCAAAGTCGGTAAACCGCTTACAGAAAATTCTTTTGCTGTTTTTAAATTCTCATCGGTATTCAGTTTTACAACCTTAACTTTACCCTCGAACTCTTGTGCAACTTCATCCAAAACAGGACCAAGCTTTCGGCAAGGACCGCACCAAGGTGCCCAAAAATCAACAATTGTAAGTTCCTGAGATTGGATAACTTCAGCTTCAAAGTTGTTATCATTAATATCCATAGCGTTTGACATGTAGTCTCTCCTCCTTAAGTAAGATTAGTATTTTATAAATTAATTCTAACAAAAAGTCAATTAATAGGCTAGGTTATACGAAAAGATAAAAAAGTGATTGACTATGCATATTGTTTTGTTATCATTAAATAAGTAGGCGAAAGCTTAAGCAAATTGAATAGAATATGCCACATTAGCTCAGTTGGTAGAGCAAGGGACTGAAAATCCCTGTGTCCTTGGTTCGATTCCGAGATGTGGCACCACTTTAAAAGACTCCTTCGGAGTCTTTTTCTATTATTTTAAATCTTCACTTAGTGTTATTTAAAAGGAAGTTTTAAAACTGAAAGGTAGTTGTAGAAAAAACAGCAACTCATTTACTTTGGGGTCTGATGCTCTTAACCCAATTTTATTATACATAAGCTCAACAAGAAAATTTCCGTACACCTCACCCTAACCCTATTTTACAATATTACGAGTCTGCCAAAAATAGATTTTTTCTTCTTTGAAATTATCTTCGTCTCCAAAGGTTATGCCGCCTTCAATGTCTTGGGGCTTGCCAAACTCTTTTTCAACTACGAGTGCATTTTTGACAACATTTTTGAGGAGTTTTTTACATTCTTCACGCCTATCGCTCAATGGATCATATATCGGGGATTCATCAACAATATTCAGGTTTTCATCAAAGGTAACAGAGGGCTGAAACTCTTGTATAGATTCTTGTTGCAGTTCTCCTGTTTCCTTGTTATAGAGAAAAACATATGGCGAAACGCTGCTGTTTCTATATCCATCCTCTTTCAATTCTATTCTTAAATTGTTTTCAGAATCATCTGTATATATTGTAAAATAATAATCTGCGTTTATTTCGTTTTGAATAAGCACTGTCGGCTTGATATCCTCGTCTTTTATGCCGTATTTTTTTCTGGAGTTTATTGCATTTAAGCCATTTTTTGACGCTGCTACTGATGCTATCCCGCTCCATAATCTTAATGGCTCTATTTTACTGAAAGTTGTTTTGTACAAACCCGCAGCACTGTAATTCGGCAAATCTTCACCATTGAAAGCGGAGCGCACCATCACTGATTTTGAATTAATTCCTTCTTTTTCCATCACAGACATTAATTCCTGCATGGGTTCTTTATAATTTTCTCTGTTTTCAAGACGTTCTTCAATAAAAGCAAAAGGCACCGCAACAGATTTTGGGATAATTACATCAATTTTTTCTTTTTCAACAAGGTCTTCAAGTCGTTTGAGGTTGAATGCCTTCGCACCAACTGTATCTTTTTCATATTCTTGTGATATTAGGATTTTATTTACACGGCGCATTTTTGGCACAATGATTTTTGGAACATCTTTTTGCGAGTCATTTGGGTTATTTTCTGTTTTTTCAAATTTCAGAGAGTCTTTGAGAGCAGTGATTTTTGCTTTTTTCCCGTTGAGGCTTTGGAGTTTTTCTTGGGTTTTTGAGTCAAATACAACCGCAGACATGTCTGTAGAAGACCTTAACGTCGCGCTGGCATGTGACAGAGTGTCGACGCCATAATTTATGAGAATGACTCCTTTTACATTGTTGTTATTCAACGAAATTATTTGCAAGTTTTTTGTTACGAGTATGGTTGGCTCCTTAATTGACTCAATTTCGTCCTCCATAAAAATGTCTTTATACAATATTCTGCCCTGTGCTTCACCTTTTTTCAAGGGGTAAATCAAAGGCTGTTTGTGTCTAATTCGATTGTACACAGAGGCTGTTTGCATTAGTTTCATAACATCTAAATTATAATCTTCACCGTCCTTGAGGTCAGTCTTACCGGTATCTTTGTAAGAAATTCGATAATTTAAAGAACTTGTATCAGGGCTAATGTAAAAACCTACTCCATAGAAATTGCCGTTTTTTTCCATCGGCAATTCATCACTTGAAATCTCGTCACTTCTTTTATATTCTAGATTTGGTTTTTCACCCAAATAAGGATTATTATCGGTTTTGATATTGATTTTTTCTGCTTTTGGTTTTATTTCATAAAAATGAGCCTTAAAGCTTGGTTGAAAATGTTTAATAAAAGATACTCTCACAATTTTCCTTTTTTTATTTATAAAACCAGTTCAAAAAACAATTTGCTATATTGGAAGTTACAATGTAACAATTAATTGAAGTTTTTTACACTAAATACAAATCTTATTAACAACGCCGTGCAACTTGTGATGAGGCATGTTGTAAAAACTAACAAACGTTGGAGTGACCTTTCTGATTAAAGCAAATATTTTCCAATAAACATTGTTCGTATCAACCTCTTCCACACCGTAGAAAATCACCTTTTCCTTAATTCCGAGTCTTTTTAATACATCTTCCAGCTTGAAAACTTGCATATAACCAACTTTTATAGAAAGAAGCCTCAAACCTTCAGTAATTTCCGAAAGCGAATAATCCAGCCCACGAGGCTCTCCTGTCTTTGAAATACTTACAAAAACGTTATCGGTATAAATAATATTGTTCGTGAACATCGTCTGAATCACATAAGGAGGAACTTGATCAATCCCTCTGGCAAAAAAGAGGGCCGTGCCTTTTATTTTAGAAATTTGGGAATACAATTTGTGGTATTTTTCAAGAAAATCATCTTTTGCAATGAATGCCATCGAAGCATAAAGTCTTTTGTTTCCTTCTGTATAAAGAACAAGAATAAACAAAGGAATAAAGGCGATAAATACTGTCACATAAGCGCCGTGGATGAATTTCGAGCAGGTTGCAACAAAGAAACATAAATCTACAAGCAAAATCGAAAACGAACACAATGCGTGAAGATATTTACGCCTTAATAAGAAAATTGTTGTAATCATAAAACCGGTTATGGCAATAGTCGTTGTAACGGCCATACCGTAAGCAGAAGCGAGTTTTGCCGATTCTTTGAAAATCAAAATAACAGCAACCACAAAGAATAGCAAAAACCAATTTACAGCAGGAATATAAATCTGAGAACTAATCTTGTCTGAAGTGTAGTCCACTTTCAACAAAGGCATAAGCCTTGTGTTGATTCCTTGATAAATAATAGAAAAAAGACCGCTTATCATCGCCTGAGACGCAATTATAGTAGCCATAATGCTTAAAAACAGAAACGGAACGTACAAAAACCCGCACTCACTCATGACCATAGAAAAAAGAACGTTTTTCGTATCCGGATGATTTAACAAAAACGCACCCTGTCCCAAATAATTCAACAATAAAGCAACGAGAACAACGTACCATGCATGAACAATCGGCCGCCTTCCCAAATGCCCCATATCGGCATACAAGGCCTCAGCACCGGTAGCACAAAGGATTACCTCAGATAAAACAAAGAAACCTGCAATCCCGTGATGAAGAAGAAAATCAACACCATTTAAAGGATTAAATGCAACAAGTAACGCAGGAGCCTTAACAATCGAAACAAATCCAAAACCCCCAAGAGCCAAAAACCATACAGCCATAATCGGACCGAATACCTTGGAAATTTTTTCTGTACCATTCTTTTGAAACGAAAACAAAACGAACGTAATAACAAGAGTAATAGACAAAATTACATCAGCAGACAAATGACTGAAAGGTTTCAAAAGTTTCAGCCCCTCAACAGCCGACAAAATGCTTATCGCAGGGGTAATCACACTGTCTCCTATTATTAAAGAAACAGCAATGAAGGTTAAAAAAGTAAAAAAGAGTACCGCTCTTGAAGATTTCAAAAGCTTTTTCAAAATCTCGAATAAAACGATTGAACCGCCCTCACCGCGTTTACTTAAACTCATCGCAAACCAGGAATATTGAACAGTTACAACCAAAAGAAGTGTCCAAATTATCAAGGACAAAATTCCGATTATGTTTTTAAGACTAACACTGACAGTCAAGAATATTACTGTGAATGTATAAATCGGACTTGTTCCGATGTCTCCAAAAACGAGTCCCATTGCCTTCAAAGAGGAACGAAACGAATATTTATTTTTTACCATGATTAATCAATCTCTCTATTGCTTCTCGGATAGTAAAATACAAAAACAATAAATTAACAATAGACCACAGTAACAACATGCCTGAAAATGTGTAAAATAGTTTACACAAACAAATTTTTCTTAGATAAACCAATAGTTTTGTACTATAATTTTAAGGGTTATGCACAAAAAGAAAAAGGATTTCAATGAACAACTTAATAATGAACGAAAAAATCTGGCAAAGCTGGCACATTAGTAACGAACTTAAAGAACTTTTTAATAACTGTGAAAATATAATTCTGCCCGAAACGAGAAATGAATTAATTGATCTTTCCGTTGGTGGAAAAGACAACCGCATCTTCAATGTAGAATATGAAGTTCCGGAAAAAGGAAACGTGACAGAAGCTGTTGTCACAAGATGCAGAAACGGAATCGGAGTAAATTATCCAGACCCATACATGCGAAGAAGAGACCCTGACTGCATGGTGGTTAACAACATCGCTCTCACTGACAAAGTCACTTTTCAGGAAAGATTTTCAAAAGACTTTGACGGATTAAGAAATGAAACTCTTGATTGGCTTTCATCAAATGAACTTATTCTTATCCCTTTTATGGCCGGAGGTAATGAATACGGCTATCCTGCACTTATGATTGCACCAAAAAACTCTGCTTTTTTCGCAGCCAGCCTTTATGACCTTCAAGGAGTAATCCCGAATGATAAAATCGCAAAAGATTTTGAGCCCAAAGCCATAATTTATGTTGCTCCACCGTTTAGACATACTCATTTTGAAGGAAAACAAGTTGTTGTTCATAACCAGCAAGCAAGTGTGCACGAAGTATTTTCATACAACCTTTACCCGGGTCCGAGTGCCAAAAAAGGCGTTTACGGAGTTTTGCTAGCATTAGGCTTGAAAGAAGATTTTGTGACAATCCACGCCTCTACAGTAAACATCACAACACCTTATGACAATGATATAAGTATCCTTCACGAAGGTGCGTCAGGAAGCGGAAAAAGCGAAATGCTTGAATATGCTCACCGTGAGGAAGACGGACGTTTGCTCCTCGGAAGAAACGTTGTCACCAACGAACAAAAATATCTTGCACTGCAACAGGGTTGTAAG
>CAZIVG010000065.1:0-9018 GCA_964542595.1 uncultured Muribaculaceae bacterium
TCTTGAGATTGACTTAGTTTGTTTAATAATGAAAGCGTTATATACTTTTTATCTATTAATTGTTATCGAGAGCTGATTTTAGTGCGGCCTCTAAGGTCTGAATCTTCGCTTCCAAGGTCTGAATCCTGGCTTTGTCGGATTCATTGGCTATTGAGATATTTTCATGTCTCTTTTGATATGCACTACACATATCTGCAACTTTTGACTTAAGAAAGCCGCAGAGCGCGAATCCGCCAATATAAGAAACTAAATAAACCGCAAAAATCAAATAATTCAATTGAGTTGTATATACTTTTTGCATGATAGGGCAGGTATAAGAGACTGTTTTGTCCATATTTAAAATAATAAACGCAATTAAAATGAGAAAAGTTACTGATTCTAAAAGCATGTAGAGGATTTTTTCTAAAGACATTTTCATTTTTTGCTCCTTAAATAATTCAATATTTTTATTATATCATCGTCAGGTTCAATTGATATATGTTGCTGTTGTTGATTAAAAGGTGAAACAAATTTCAAAGAATACGCTTGCAATACCTGATCAAATGTCTTCACGGGAAGCTTTGAGCCTCCGTAAAGCGTGTCATTAACAATAGGGTGATTCACAGATGCCATATGAACCCTGATTTGGTGGGTGCGGCCTGTTTCAAGATTAACCTCGATGAATGTGTGCGTGCCGAATCGTTCGATGACTTTGTAATGTGTGACTGAGGGCTTTCCATCTACTGTAACAGCCATTTTTTCCGGCTTCGATGGATGACGCCCTATGTTTGAACTAATTGTTCCCGAATCTTTTGTCAAATCTCCACAAACAACCGCGTAATATTTCTTTTCAACAGTTCTTGCTTGCATCTGACCTTTCAAAGCTTCAAATGCCGAATTTGTCTTCGCAATCATCAAAAGTCCTGAGGTGTTTCTATCAAGTCGATGAACTATTCCGGGACGCAATTCTCCGTTACAGTCACATAATTTATCCCCAAAGTGATACAAAAGTGAATTCACAAGAGTCCCTTTTTTTTCAGAAGAAGTGGGGTGAGTCAGCATTGGACAAGGTTTCACGACAACTGCCATTTCCTCATCTTCATAAAGAATTTTTAATGGAATGTTTTCTGCCTCAATTGCTAAAACCGTTTCGGCGTCGAAATCAACGTGAATAGTGTCGTCTGTTTTTAAAACACATGAAACTTTAACTTCTGTACCATTCAAAAGGACTTTCCCCGCTTTGATTTGCTTTTGAATATAAGATCGTGACAGATCTAAATATACGTTGGACAAAAAATTGTCGATTCTTTGGTTTGAATCCTCTGAGTCTATTTTAAAAATTTCATTTTTCTTCTTGTTCATTATTAAAGAGTATATTACAAATAAGTATAAAAGCCCCAATATTAATAAAAACATCTGACAGATTAAAAATAGGGAACACAATAAAGTTCAGTCTGATGTAATCAGTGACGAATCCGTCAAAGATTCTCTCAGTGAGGTTGCAGAGTATTCCTGCGGTCAAAAGCGAGGAAAATAAAATCTCAAATTTTGAAAATTTCAAAATATTTTTGTAGATGTAAAAGATGACAGCAAAGAATATAATCAAAGATAATAATATTAAAAAGTCAGTGTGTGTGTGAAACAGGCTGAAAGCCGCTCCATAGTTTTTTACATAATCGATGGTAAAAAGCTTGAAATTTGCTCTGTCAAAGTTTGATATTAGAACAACTCTTGCACCAAAAGAAAGCAATGAAAATAATGCTGTTAAAAATAAAAAAATGCCGAAGTTTTTCCCAAAATTCTTATTTTCTTTTGTAATCATTTTTCGCTTATACTTTCTTCAATTTCGTCATTTTTGTCTGACTTTTCAGACGTAATCGAACTCGTACGATGCTTTATTACATTGACACGAGAGGATAAAAAAGCTATCCCCAAAATCTTTACGCTCGGCTCGTCATTCACAATTTGCTGGCTGGCTATTGCTATTGAGGCAATAGCATTTTCGTTGTTATCAGTATTATTTGTAGTTAAAATTCTTTCTTGAATGCCGTCAGGGCGCAAAGTTCTGAATACCTCTTTGCTTTTTGTTGCGGGAATAGTAATAGGTTCGTTATTAATAGAAATCAAGGCCGCATAGCTTTGAGGCATGTTTACCTTTAAAATAGCGGTGTAATCAGTCCCGGGAGCAGCAATTGAAGGTGCATCAAGCTGCATAGGAATGTATTTTGCCAGGCCGTAACGCATTGACGTTTTTTCATTAATCACAAAGTCAGAAATAATTTTCCAATCATTCGAAAATCTTTTCAAATAATAAATCGCTGTAGCCTCTGAATCAATATATCCGGTCCCTTTGAGATATTCAACTGAGGCGTTAGAGTTTCCGCTCAATCTTTCTTGTGTCATGACAGTTGCGTTGTCTAAATCGACTTTAACAGACAAAACTTTTAAAGAATATCTTACTTCAGGATACTCTTTCCATGATTCTTCAGCGATACCTTTCAAGCTTTCTTTATCGTATCCATCTGAACTGCTATAAGAATCGTCGTGGAGGCTCAGAAATTTTTCGATATCATGAGAATTGGAGGCCTTTTGGTACTCAAAAAAAATATTTTTGATTTGGATTTCAGGAGCCAGTTCCGTTCTTCTATGAAACCCAATAGATTTGATGTAATCCACGCTTTCAGCGTTTGTAGGTGCTGCAAAAAGCAAAGACATCAATAGAAATAATGCTGTTATTAAATTTTTATTCATAAGTTCTCTCAATAAAGTCATAAAACAATTATAGCAAAATTAATTTATAACTAAAAATACTTAATAATATTTTTTTGTTAAAATATTATTGAGGTAAAATATGCTTTTAACGTTAGACATTGGAAATACATCAACAACCATTGGTTTGTTCGATAATAATAATTTAATTGAGACATGGTCAATTTCTTCTGAGAAACATCTTTCATATTTTTAATGCGGGTTTTTGTTTTTTATTTTTTTTAAATTTAATAACTTTGAGGGCAAAATCGACTCTGCATGTTTGTGCAGCGTTGTTGTCTGTCTCACAGAACGCTTCAAAAATGCACTCAAAAGATATTTGAACATAGTTCCGTTCATTGTGTCAAACAAAACTGCTGAACTTTTGACTTATAACGTTGATTTTCCTGAAGAAGTCGGTGCAGACAGGATTGTAAACGCTTTTGCGGCGTACAGCAGATATAAAAAGACGGCAATAGTAGTAGATTTAGGCACAGCAACGTCTTTTGATGTAGTGAAAAGCAATGGCGAATTTTTGGGTGGAATAATTTGTGCTGGAATGAAAATTCAGGCAGAAAGTCTTAAGAAATTCACTTCAAAATTGCCACTGATAAAAATTGAAGCGCCTCACAATGCTATCGGCAAAAATACTATCGATGCGATGTTGTCCGGCATTGTCAGAGGCCATGCCTGCATGATTGACGGTTTGTTGCGTGAATGCGAGAAAGAACTGGATGAAAAACCTATTTTAATAGCAACAGGCGGATACTCTGATATTGTTGCTCAATATATGGAAAAAGAGTTTGATTATGTGAGCCCTTACTTGACTCTTGAGGGGCTAAAACTCATCTATGAAGCGCATTGCACTGTAGCAACTGCTTAAACAAATATCATCCAACAGAACGAGGATTTTAGCAGTAATGGCCTTCATAATGGAAATAATGGGGTAAATTATTGCTAAATATAGAGGAGGGTTGCTTATGAACACAGCAAGGATTTTGGATTACAAAACATCCTTTTCCTCGATAGTTCCGATTTCTGATTTATATATTCCTCAAACCAACGGTGAAATATCAGATTCTATTATGCAAAACTGGACTCAGCAAGCTATCGAATGTCATGAAATCAATTCAGACTGTAAAAACTGTTCTCTTGCCTCCGGAAAGTACTCATTTGTATGCCAGATGCCCAAAATTGTGAGTGCACTGCTAAAAACTTATGGAGAACCGCCTAAAACTTCTCAATGAAAAGTTTTACTGCATCATCGACTGTTTCAGGCGAATTAAGGTTTTTCGAAACCTCAATTTGTCGTGTTTGTCCAAAAGAAGTCCCTTTAATCCTTTTATAAGCAAGAAGGATTAAAAATATTGCAGCACAGGAGCCTGCAACCCAAAGCATAGAAACAAGAAATTTGGAAAGCACGTTTTTTCCTTCAGATTTCTTGTGGCTTAGTGCTGATTCTTGTCTGCTTCTTAGCTTCAAAACTCCGGAAGTATCTTCGGCTGCAAGACACAACGGCATCATATAGATGAATGCCGCTGTTAAAAATATCAAAAATGAAATTAGCTTTCTTTTCATATTTGTTATAATTATTCCTCAGAATCTTTTACAGGTTTTTTCCTTGCCCTTGAAGCTTTTCTTGTTTTTACAGGCTTTTTAGGTGCTTCACCTTCAACTGTAGCTATTTCTGATTTTTGTTCGGCAGGTTTTTCTTCAACCGCAGAAGCTACATTTGTGTCAACAGACTGTGTTTCTTTTTCAGCTTTTTTAGTCGTTCTTCTTCTGACAGGTTTTTTAACCTCTTTAGCTTCTTTAACCTCTTCTGCGACAACATCTTGTTTTGGCGCTTCTGTTGTTGCAATTTCTTTTACAACTTCTTTCACAGGTTCTTTTGCAACTTCTGCAACTGCATTCTCTTGCGGCGCATCGTTTTGTATTACGACAGGAGCCTGTTGAGCATCAAGCGGTTGAAGTTGTTCTCTTGACTCGTCTTGTGGCCTGTTGTCACGTCTGTTTTTATTAAATCTGCGTTTATTATTCTGTTTCCTTGAGAAATTCTCATTGTTTTCTCTGTTTTCAGATTGGCCCTCAGAACCTTGGTTAGCATGCTGGTTTTGTTGATTTTGCTGGTTATGGTTCTGATTTCTTCTGTCGTAATCATTTTTCTGGTTTTGTTGAGGCGCATGAGGGTTTTGATAATTGAATACCTTGTTGCTGCCCTTTTCATTGAATCTGTTTTTATTATTGTTCATCGGTGATTTATTTGATTTTGCAGCCTTTGAACGAAATTCACCTTCTGCAACTGCCGAAGAGAACCCGAAATCCTCGAGAGTTTGGCCTGTGCCGCTGCAGTGAGGGCATCTTTTTGTAAAGATTTCAGCAAGACTTTGACCTTGTCTGTGGCGAGTCATCTCAACCAATCCTAAATCCGAAAGCTGTCCAACCTGTGGCTTGGATTTGTCAGTTTCAACAGCAATCTCCAATTCTTCCATAATCGCGATTTTATCAGAACGGCTCAACATATCAATGAAGTCGATAATAATCATTCCGCCGATATTTCTTAATTTTAGCTGGCGAGCAATTTCTTTTACAGCCTCTTTGTTAGTTCTCAAAATAGTCTCGTCTTGGGTTGCTGAACTAATAAACTTACCGCTGTTGACATCAATAACTGTCAAAGCCTCGGTGGCTTGAATGTAGAGGTAACCGCCCGACGGCAAGTTAACTTTGACTTGAAGTGCTTGTTCAATCTCCTTTTTCACACCTGAAGCTACCAAAAGCGGTTCACTTCCCTTATAAACAGAGATTTCAAGTTCTTTATTTAAATTCCAGTTCTGAATCAATTGCTGCGCTCTGTGCATTGCATAAGGAGTGTCAACAACAATCTCTTTAACATCTTCTGTGCATGCTTCTCTGATTACTCTGTAGAGCAAATCCTGGTCACGGCACAAAAGGTTAGGTGCTTCAACGAGTTCGGCCTGAGTAACTATTGTATTCCATTTTTCGAGCAAAATTTCCAAATCTTCTTGGATTTCAGCTTCTGTCTGTCCCTCAGCCTCTGTTCTTATAATTACGCCCAATCCTACGGGTTTTAAAAGGCTTACAATTGATTTAAGACGGGCACGCTCTTTTGCAGACAAAATCTTTTTACTTACGTTAATCCCTGTCTCCTGAGGCATCAAGACACAAAAACGACCGGGAAGACTCAAAGAAGTAGTTACACGAGGACCTTTGTGGCCTGTCGGCTCTTTTACAACCTGAACAACAAGTTTTTGTTTAGGTGAAAGTTTATCCTGCAATCCGCCTCGTCCGATAACGTCTGCCGCATGCAAGAATCCCATTTTATCTGAACCGACGTTTACAAAAGCCGCTTCGATACTGGGTAAGATATTCTCAACTTTACTCAAATAGACGTCTCCGAGCAAGATGTCGCCTTTGTGTATAAAAAATTCCGTAACCTTGTTGTCCTCAAAGACTGCGGCGATATTGTCACGTTCCGCGATAACTATTGATTTTGCCATATATTTTTCCTTTAAACTTGTATGAATTCTAGTTACAACAGACCCATCTTCTCATCATAAAGATAAAGTCTTTTAATATTAAATTTCTTTTCGGGATAGAAAATATTCATTAAATGGTCAGCCCTTATCGACGGAATGTCACTATTTTGGCCCGTTTTCAAAGTTACATAAAGTTTGTTATCTTTAAACTCAATATCTTTTACCGATTGTTTAATGTTGATTAATTTGTCTATACCTTTTTTTGTCTTCTTCTTCAAGAAAATTTCATCTTCAGAAGTAAGCTTATCTCTAATATACATTAAATCATCAAAATTTGAAACATTTTTTTCTAAATGTTCAATCTCGTACCTTGCCCATTGAGTTGCAACATCCAAGGACAAAGCATTTTTAGGGATTTCACAAATTTCAATAATTTGTGCATTTTTATCCAAAGCAGCATTAAGAGAAGTCTTAATTTCTTCCAACGAATAATCACCCCAAAGCTCAAAATCTAAAAATTCCGTCTCACTCTCAACAAATATAGGCAGGGCCGAACCCAATGAGATTTTTGGGATAGGATTGAATCCCTCTGTGAAAACAACCTTCAGGCCTGAACGAAAAAGCGCCTTCACAAGAGTGTTCTGCCAGTCAAGATGAGACAGAAATTTTAAATAGTCTTTTTTTATAAGTTTTGCTCTGAATTTTTTTACAGCTGAATGATTAATCTCTTCTTTTTCTTTTAAGAAAGGCTCATAAGGCTTGTCCAGCTGCTTTGAAACCTTGTATTCTGAACAAATACCACAATTAGTACATTTTGTTTCACAAGGCTCGCTTGCTGTGCTTTCCATAGCCTTTTTGTATTCCGCCACAAACCAGTCCTTTTTGATTCCAGAATTTATGAAATCCCACGGCAAAGTTTCATCAAGGTTGAAAGTCTTTTGTGCAAGCTCTCCAAGATTCAGACCACATTCTTTTGCTGTATCCATCCAAACAAACTTGTCAAAATTTTCGTCCCAAGCGTCTAAATAACAACCCTTGTTATATAAAGCTTCTATGTATGCGCACAAGGAGGCATCACCTCTCGTCAAAACAGCTTCGATTTCGGAAATGAATTTTTCGTGAATTTTTATGCGAACACCCTTTAGCGACTTCGATTTATCCCGAATGTAGTTTATTTTCTCACTGATTTTCTCTAAAGAATCTTGCCCAACCCATTGGAAAGGTGTAAAAGGCTTCGGAACAAAAATCGAGAGGGTACAGTTGAGTTTAAGGTCTTGTTTAAGCCCAAGCTCGTTTCTGATATTTCTTGCCCTATATTTGATACCGCCCAGAAGTTCAATCATTTCATCAATATCATCAAAAGTTTCTGTCGGCAGCCCCAAAATAAAGTAATATTTTATTGTGTCGTAGCCGTTTTTGTAACAATCAAGCGTTGTATTGATAATTTGCTCTCGTGAAATATTCTTGTTAATAACATCTCTGAGCCTCTGTGAACCTGCCTCAGGCGCCAGTGTAATGGTTGTTTTTCTGACATCTTTAACCAAATTTGAAAGCCTTATGTTAAAACGGTCAATCCTTTGACTTGGTAAAGAAGCAGAAACTTTCTTTTCTGAAAAATGACAGGTCAATTCTTCTAAAACAGGTTCAATATTTGTGTAATCATTTGAAGAAAGTGAAAGCATAGAAAACTCGTCATAACCTGTGTTTCTGACCAGATTCTTAGTTAATTCAACAATTTCTTTCGCTTTTCGTTCCCTAATCGGTAAATTCACATGCCCGGGCTGACAAAAACGACACATTCTCCCGCAGCCTCTTCTGATTTCAACAACCGCCCTATCATGAATTGAGGTTGAAAAAGGAACAGGTGACTTCACAGGAACAGAATCCGTCGAAAAATTATAAATTCTTTTGTTAATTCTTTTAGATTTGTGCAAAGCAGGAACATAAACCCCGTCAATTTCAGCAATTCCTTCAATGATTTGCGCTCTGCTTTTTCCATCGTTCTTTGCCGTTTTATAGACATCAACAATCTCTTTTAAGACTTCTTCACCATCACCGATTAAAAATCCGTCAATAAAGTCCTTTAGCGGCTCAGGGTTATAAGCACAGGGGCCGCCTGCGAGAACAATCGGGTTTCCTCCATCTCTGTCAGCACTTTTGATTGGGATTTGAGACATTTCAAGCATAGAAAGCACTGTCGGATAAGCAAGTTCATACTGAAGAGAAAAACCCAAAAAATCAAAATCATTCAAACAGACTTTTGACTCGACACCATAAAGAAAGAGGTTTTGCTTTTTAATTTCGTCTTTGCAATCAATATCCGGTGCATAAGCCCTGTCACAAAGACATTCTTCAATACTATTGAGCGTTTCATACAAAATTCTGTGCCCGAGATTACTCGCACCGACTTCGTATTTATCAGGAAATGCAATTGCAAATCTGACTTTCGACGATTTAAAATCCTTATTATAAGAATATAACTCATTACCTGCATACTGATAAGGCTTATTAACATTAAAAAGCAGCTTATCCAATGATTCTTTATCTAATTTTTTCATTTTTTATCAAACTTTATCTAAATTATACTTTTCGGCAAAAACTTATCTATTTCAATAATGCTTCCGTTTAGTTCATTATTTCTGAACATCAAAAGAAAATCAAGCAGTTTGTCACTCGCAACGTTATAGCTGTACAAAGAAGGACTTCCGTTTTTATCTCTCATCACCTTAACTATGTAATGGCATTCATTTTCGTATTCGAGAAGGTTTTTCAAGTTAAATTAATAACCGTTAAC
>CAZIVG010000066.1:0-8748 GCA_964542595.1 uncultured Muribaculaceae bacterium
CTCTTGATATGGATATGTTTATGCGTATCGCTCCTGAGCTTCATTTAAAAAGGCTTATGGTTGGCGGCTTGAGTGAAAAAATCTTTGAAATTAACAGATGTTTCAGAAACGAAGGCATCGACACGCGACACAACCCTGAATTTACAACAATCGAATTGTATCAGGCTTATGTTGATTACAACGAAATGATGGCGTTGACAGAAAACCTTGTAGCCTACGCTGCGCAAGAAGTTCTTGGTACAACAAAAATCAAATACGGCGAAAACGAACTCGACCTCACTCCTCCGTGGGACAGAAAAACTATGCTCGGAGCGATTAAAGAATATACCGGTGTAGATTTCAACGAATGTATTACTGCCGCTGAAGCTTATGAGAAAGCGAAAAAAATCGGCGTCGAAGTTGAAGAAGACATGAATTGGGGACAAATCGTGGAGACTGTTTTCGATGAAAGAGTCGAAGCAAAGCTTATCCAACCAACCCACATCATTGACTATCCGAGAGAAATTTCTCCGCTTGCGAAAGTCCATAGAGACAACGTCAGATTGACTGAACGTTTCGAATCACGTGTAAACGGATGGGAATTGGCAAACGCGTTCTCCGAGTTGACAGACCCGATTGACCAAAGAAGCAGATTTGAAGCGCAGGCTTTGGCAAAAGCAAACGGTGATGAAGAAGCGATGTCTGTTGATGAAGACTTCCTCACATCGCTCGAATACGGCATGCCTCCAACAGGCGGCATGGGAATGGGCATTGACCGTTTGGTAATGCTTTTGACCAACTCTCAAACAATCAGAGACGTAATCGCATTCCCAACAATGAGAAATCTGGAAAAACAATAAAAGATAATTTCATAAAAACAGGCTCAAAATTGAGTCTGTTTTTTTATTTTGCAAAAAACATATATTTTTGGAATAATTCTTTTATGAAACTTTTTCGAAATACATGTTTTTTGTTACCGTTGATTTTGGGTGTAAATGCATTAAATGCAGAAGCACTCCAAATAGTGTATCCGAAACAACCCGAATCTAAGGTCACAGCCGAATCCACTTTTTTTATCGGCAACACAAAACCTAACTCAACTTTGACAATAAACGACAAGGTTGTAAAAGTTTATGAAAACGGTTCTTTTGTAGAAGTTGTAAAACTAAACGACGGCGAAAACACTATTAAAATCGAATCTAAAAGCGAAACAGAATGTGACTCGGTGACTTACATCATCAAAAAGATACCGAAAAGCGCTGCGGAAATCCCTGAGCCTGAAACAGAAAACTTCCCACCTGATGAATATATTTATGCCTTAACAGTAAAAGACAATGCACCATTGAGAGCACAGCCCGATGAAAACGCAAAAAGACTGACTCATTTAAGCAAAGACACGGTTTTGATGCTAAACGGCAAAAAAGGCGGATATTACAGAGTTTCATTGACTCCGACTGAAACAGCCTGGATAAAAGCAGAGAATGTGGTGAATTATTCAACAATAAACGGAAAAATGCTTGCATCCGCAACAAGCATTTCTGTAAGCGAAGACAAGCTTTACGATTACATAAAAACCTCGTTGTCTTTTCAAGTTCCATACAAAATCACGGAAACCGAAAATGGCTTGAATTTTGAGATTTACAACATAAAAGAAAACACTGACGAATGCAAAACATTCAAAACATCAAACAGTATCAAGGCGCTCGCGATGAGCACCGTAGCACAGGATTCGGTCTCAACGTATTTTCTTGAACTAAACAACAAACTTTGGGGATATGACGCTTTTTATGAGGGAAATAATCTTGTTCTAAAAATAAGAAAAGCACCGCAAATTGATATCAAAAATCCGCTAAAAAGCATAACAATAGCTGTTGACGCAGGTCACGGAGGTGCAGACGCAGGTGCAATCGGACCCACCGGCGTAAAAGAAAAAGAAATCAATCTGGATGTGGCACAAAAGCTTAAAAAACTGCTCGAGGATTCCGGTGCAAACGTTGTTATGACAAGAGTTGACGACTCGAACGTTGATTTGTACGAACGTCCAAAAACAGCAAAAAAAGGTGATTCACTCATAATGTTGAGCCTTCACGCAAACGCTCTTCCTGACGGTGCAGACCCTTACAAAAAACACGGAACAGCCGTTTTTTACTACAACGCAGAGTCTGCAGAACTTGCCAAAACAATCAGAGACAAAATGGTTTCAGACCTTGGCACGAAAGACGATGGGGTATGTCGCTCAAGCCTGGTGTTGACTCGTCCGACCATGCCTTTGTCTGTTTTGATAGAAATAGCCTACATGATTCACCCGGATGAATATACTTTACTTTTGGACGAAAACTTCCGACAAAACAGTGCAAAATCCATTAAAAATGCACTTGAAGACTATTTGTTAAAATCGGTTAAAACTTATACCCCTTAAAAGGATTATTATTGACACTTGCATAGTGAAGTGATACAATAGTAAAAATTTATTTAAAGATAATTTTTTTTACCAATTACAAGAAGAGATGCCTTTTTTGAGGCAAATTGGAGCAACATGAAAGTTTCTGTAGTAAACAACAGAGAATCTAAAAACATAAACATACCTCTCGCCGCTGTGTCAGGAGGCGCCGTCGGGGTTGTTGCAAGACAGATTTTTCCGGTTTACAGAGCAGAAATCGACAATTACAAATTTGCATATCCCGACAATTATCAAAAAACAAATTTAATTACAACAAAGAACTCTTTTGTCGAATTGGTAAAAAAAGAATACAAAAACAAACCAGAGAGCAAAGAAGCACTGGATTTGTTCGTAAAACGCATACAAGCAAAAGATGCTAAAGAAAAAAATAAAATAAAGCCAATTATCAAAAAAGCTTCTGCAACGGTCCAAGAAGAAATCAAAAAAATGAACCACGAATTTGTTAAAGTTATGCGTGCGTCAAAAGAAATTGCAGAAACAAACATAAAAAACCTTGTTAAATCAAAAAGACCTTATGCTGGATTCATTTTGCCGGGCGTCGTGGTCGGTGCCTCCTTGGCTTTTGTTTATAACGTTGTCGGAAAGCTGAACGAAGACTAATCATTATCGTTCATCTGATTCGGTTGTGGATTTGTGAGTCGAAATATGCTAGAATCATTCTAGATTAATATATGGAGAATGAATTATGGCAAGAATAGTTAGACCTTCGTGGGCGATAAGATGTGTACAATCAAGCTGCAGAGAAATTTTCGAAGTCGCAATCCTCGAAGACGGCAGGCAGCAGGAAGTTATTTGCCCGAAGTGCGGGGAACACTATTTGTATCCGGTACTTCCCGAAGATGAATCACAACAATAAAAGATATTTTCAGTTCAGTAATTACCTGAAAGAAAAATTCGGAAAAAAAGTTTACAAGATAACTCTTGACGCAGGTTTTTCTTGCCCAAACAGAGATGGCACCATTTCTTCAGGCGGGTGCATTTTTTGTGACGACGGAGGCAGCTTTTCCAGAGCGCACAGCAAAAAACTTGATATTGAAAAACAAGTTCTCACCGGCATAGAAACTCTTTCCGGTCGTTTTAAGGCGCAAAAGTTTATGTCCTATTTTCAGGCATACTCAAACACTTATAGACCCGTCGAAGAATTAAAGCAGATTTATGACGCTTCGCTTTGTCACGAGGATATTGTCGGGATTTCAATCGGAACACGCCCTGATTGTGTTGATGAGAAAAAACTCGATTTAATTTCATCTTATACAGAAAAATATGAAACCTGGGTTGAATACGGTTTGCAATCGGTACACAACAAAACTCTCGATTTTATCAACAGGGGGCACGGTTTCGAAATATTTTTAAAAGCTTATGAAATGACAAAAGCGCGAGGAATAAATGTCTGCGCCCACATCATTTTAGGGCTTCCAGGCGAGACAAGAGAGGATATGCTTCTTACAATAAAGAAACTTGCCGACCTGGAGGTTGATGGGGTAAAATTCCACTGCTTGTGCGTTTTTCCAAACACCAAACTTTTTGACTTGTACCAAAAGGGAGAAATCACACTTCTCGAAGAGGACGAATATATAGACCTTTCTTGTGACTGCCTCGAACTTTTACCTGAAAAAACTATCATCCACAGACTCGGAGGAAACGGACTGCAAGCAATAAAGATTGCCCCGGCATGGTTGAATAAGAAATTTGAAATTCTAAACAAAATTGACAACGAGTTAGAAAAACGGGCGACTCATCAAGGCTCTAAGTTTCCGACCTGATTTCTGCCACTTTGTTTAGCTTTATACAAACATTTGTCCGCTACTTCAATCAAATCTGTCACCGTATCCCCGGACTCAGGATATGTGGAAACGCCCAAACTGATTGTAACATTAGTTTCTTCATCTTTTGAAACTTGAAATTTATGCTCACAAACAAGTTTACAAAGTTTATTTGCAAGAAAGCGAGCATTTTCGTTTGCCGTATGAGGCAGTATTATTGCAATTTCTTCCCCTCCGTAACGACAAATTATGTCAGCTTTTCTTATAGATTTTTTCAAAAGCTCCGCAACTTGTCTCAAAACCGCATCACCGACAAGATGGCCGTAGGTATCGTTGAACTTTTTAAAGTAATCAATATCAACCATTATAAGCGAAAATATTCCGTCATATCTTTTACAATACTCAAGATTTATTTGCATTTGTTCCTTAAAAAATCTGTGGTTATACAACTGCGTCAAGCTGTCTTGAGTCGCGAGCTTATAGACCTCTTCGTAGTCTTCCGATTTGAAGAAATATTTTAATGCCAAAATCACAACATAAGCAAAAGCTATTGAAACGAGCGGCATCAAAAGCGGAACCCAAAGGTAAAAATATTTCATAACAAAAAACGAAAACCATACATAAATACTTGCGACCGAAAATGTTGTCAGAATATTAACTGACTCTGATTTCACTTTAAATAAAACCCAACAAAGACTCGAAAATAAAAAAAGCGAAATCAAAATATTAGCTTTGTAGTCAACTTTTTTGATTAATGAACCGTCCAGTGCATTCGATATGAATGTTGCATAAATTTCGACCCCCGGAATAAGCTTCGTCGTCGGAACAGTTTTTAAATCAGAAAGACTGTCCGCACAAAAACCAAGAATCACAATTTTGTCTTTAAAAAATTCTTCCGGCAAAAAAGATTTACCTTGTGTTTTTTGTGATTCCATAGAAAGAAAAACATCTTTGAATGTTACATATTCAAAAGAAGAAACCCTGGAATCTTGTGCTGTTTCATACCAGTTTAAAACACTTTCAGTGTTTGTTAAAATCGGGATTTTACGAGTTTTTTTTTGATTTTCACTCAAAGTCAAATTATAATTTTTATCAATTTTGTACTCACTACTTCCAAGATATTTTGAAAGTATTTTCAGTGCAAAATTTGCATAATGCTGTTGAGGCAACTGATTTTCGTCATTTCTGTAGTCAACAAAAAGCGGGAGAGTTCGAATGACTCCGTCTTTTGAGCGTTCGAGGTTTAAATGGCCAAGATTCGAAGTTGATTCCAAAAGCTCCGGAAACAATTCTCTCAAATTATTATAACTGTAAGGAGAAATATCAGATTTCGAAATCACCTCTGATTTTATTGCCTGAGGGAGCTTCAAAGGTTTCCTGTGGTCAATCGGATAGTCGTCAAAATATACCGCACCAAAAAGATTATCATATTTTTTAAAAGTTTCAGCAAGAAAAATATCGTTTTCCTTATTTTTGTGCCAAGAACCTATAAAAAGCACATCTATGCCCAATGCCGCCGGGTTTTGAGACTCCACATAATTTATAAAATCGGCATAAACGCTTCGAGGCATTGGCCACGTTCCGAAATGAGAGGTCAAAAACTCATGACTCACATTATCAATCCCGACTATAACAATATCTTTTGACGGTTTTCGGCCTTTTGACAATGTTTTTTGTCTTAAGTCGAAAGTCTTTGCTTCCGTTTGAGAAATGAATTCTGCAGCACTGAAAAAAACTTCTTTTTTAAACAGCCAAAGGAATATCCCTGTAAACACGGTTACAAACAACATAAATATTGATAATCTAAGCAACTTAGTTTTTTTCAATTTTCGAAAACTCCATTTTGTAAATTAATTGTAAATTTATCATGAAAAATAGTCAAATTTATCGCGCTATGGGTTTTTATGCACCTAAGAAGGAAAGGTCTGACAATTATGCAACACTATTCTTTAAACAACCGGAACCAAAACACATTCTTTTCTTATTTAAACAAACTAAAAAACACTGCAGTAAAAACTACTGCAAAACCAAAGTCTGCCCCACCACCTATGACGGTAAAAACCTTAAATCGTCAACCTATGCAGGCGCCGGCAAAAATGACACCACCTCTCACAAATGATGTTTTTTCAAAAGAAGTAGTCTCTAAAGAAATTACATCGAGACAAGGTAATGTTGTTTTATGTGAATCAGGCGGCGGAAGTAACTAGAAAATCTGAAAAAACCATTCAAGTCTTTATACACATATAAAGATTAAATAAAGAAATCAGGGTTTGATAAAAATTTGCCTTATAATGTGTACAATAAGATGAATTGACATGGAGAAAAATAATGCACGCAGATTCTATTAAATACTTTTTAACTCAATTAGAAACAGCTGACAACAAAAGTAAAGCTGAAATTGAAAATATGTTGGTGAATGTAGGTTCTGCAGCAGTTCCGGTTCTTGTTGAACAGCTTCAATATGCAAAAGGCACCGTAAGAGGCGTTGTTGCAATGTCTTTGATCAGAATCGGTGAAGCCTCTGTTGACTGTTTGAAAAAAGTTGCACAAGACAACAAAGACTTTGAATGGGTTGCAAAATACTTGATTTCAGAAATCAAGGGCGAAATCGCAGCTTAGACTTTTTAATAAAAATTGATTGCATAAAAAAGATTACCTTTCGGTAATCTTTTTTATTTAAAGTTTTTGGGCTGAAACTATAAGCATCATCGGACGCCTCATTTCATCCTTCATCCCCGGAATATTTTTTATCATAGATTCATCAGGCTTGGGCTCAATTATGTTTTCAATAGAAAACCCGTTTTGCAAAAGTCCGTTTAGATAAGTCGTCAGAGTCTTGTGATACTTAATAACATCTTCACCCAAAAAGTCAGCCTTTCTCTCTCCCTCATAAAAGTAATTATCCACAGCCCAATGCAAAATTTCACCGGATTCATCTAATATCCATTTTTGAGAGCCTTCAGAGGTAAATATGGGGTGTTCCACTGAAAAAACAAATTTCCCACCCTTTGCCAAAAAAATGTTAGCTTTTTTGCAGATCTCATCAAAAGACTTTATATAATGAAAAGCCAAAGAACTCAAAATTACATCAAAAGAATCCGGCTCAAAGTCAACATCTTCTATGGAAGCACAGTAATATTTTATATTTTTGCCTGTAGATTTTTCAATCGCCGTTTCAAGCATCTTCTCAGAAATATCGACTCCGACTACTGATTCAGCCCCATTTTCAATTGCATGCAAACAATGCCATCCGAAACCGCAACCCAAATCCAAAACCCTTTTATTCCTAAAGTCAGGCAAGATTTTTTTTAATGTGCTCCATTCGCCGGCGCCGTCCAATCCTTTTTGTGAACGAGACATTTGAGAATATTTTTCAAAAAAAGCGCTGTCATCGTATTTGTTTTCTTTCATTTCAATCTCCTTAAATACTTTTTCAATTATAACCCATTTTCGACTAGCAAAAAAATTTATTCACAAGTTTTAAGTAAATATCATTCATAATTGTTTGGCAATAAATATACAAAATATTGAGGAATGTAATACATGACGTAAGATTTCTTGACTTTCGATTTATCAGCCAATTAATATATATTATGAAGAAATTAGTGAGGTACCATGAAAAGTTCAACATTACACAGATCTAATTTGTCAAAAGAAAAAATGGTTCTTTTAGAAGAATTAAGAGCAAAATCAGGAAAGACTGTACAAGAAGGCTCTGCTCCTGAAGTCTATATCAGACCGGCTAAAGAAAAAGAACTCGATGTTTTATGGCAGAATTTTAAAGTAAACCAGAAGGATGAAAAATCCCCAGGCGTTTACTTGATTACAGGTTTTATTGCAGGCGCGTTGGCAATGTTTTTGATGACTGCATTGTTAAGTTTCAGCTCTAACGCTATCAATGAAAGAAGCAACCCCGATGCACCGAAACTTGTAAAAAGAGTCAAACCTGCAAAAACAAAACTCTCCATCATCCCTGCGGATCAAGCAGCTGAAGAAGTTAAAACAGCCAGTTCTGAATCTTATACCGTAAAATCAGGTGACACGTTGGAAGGAATCATTATCAGGTTCTATGGAAAATATGACACTTCCAAAATATCTAAGATAATGCAAGCCAACGGAATGACAAATCCAAACCAGTTGCAAATCGGTCAGTCTTTGACAATTCCTTTGGATTAAAAATTAACTAAAAATCAAAAAACCGTTTCTGAATCAGAAGCGGTTTTTTAATGTCTTTTCCAAGCGAGCATTCGCATACCCTCGACCGTTGGTTGAGCAGTCGTGTAAATAACAAAATCGTTCGCCGGTCTCGCATTTCTGCTCAAAAAATCTTTGTTTCTGATTTTTTCAGCACAAGTGTTACAGCCAAACTCGTCCTTGATAAGATCAGCAAAAAATTTTTCGTCCTCGTTCAGAGATAAATCTCTTGTATTTTTGATGATACGCATATTCTCATTTTATACTTTTGTATGAGAAAATACATCAAAAGTTATAAAACTTATATAAAATTGATACATAGCTTAATATTCCGTGTATAATGATTTTATG